>NZ_JAEQCT010000166.1:0-13892 GCF_020738205.1 Microcoleus sp. PH2017_24_DOB_U_A | reverse complement strand
CATTTGGTTTCACGTACTTTGCCATATTAGTATTATGGATCGCCATGTACGCATTGTCCAGTCTTGTCCAATAAATTAATGATTAGAGGCATACCGATCAACTGTTCCCCTCTTGGCCATAGGCCTGCCAAGCCAAATCCACCAAACCGTTAACAATCGCCACAGCAACCACCGCCGAACCCTTGCGCCCCTCAATCCGAATATGAGGAACCATCGAATCGTGCAGCCTTGACTTAGCCACGTCAACCCCGACAAACCCCGAAGGCGTTCCAATCACCAAAGCCGGTCGAATTTCCTCAGCCTCAATCAAATCCACCAGCGCCGACAAAGAAGTTTGAGCCTGGCCAACCACAAAAATCCCCTCAGGATAGCGTCTAGCCAAAGTTTCAATCCCCCAAGCAGCCCGCGTCCGTTCCTTTTGAGGGCGCGTCAAAGCATCCATCGAACAGTAAACCGGATTCGCAAAGGTACTTTGGATCAGCGGCGTAATGCCCACCTGTACCATCGGCACATCTACTACGATCGTAGTTCGTGCAGCCAAAGCAGCCGCCCCAGCTTGCAAAGCCTGATCGGAAAAACTAATTAAAGACTTGTACTCAAAATCAGCAGTCGCATATATCACACGGCGGACTATTTCGTACTCCGCCGCAGAAAAACCGTGGTCGCCAATTTCATTATCGATTAATCCCAGACTCTGGGCATCGCTTACGTGCCATTCCATTTGTTGGATAGCTGTCGCCTGTGTGTTGTCAGGTATCAGCTTACCAGCTTTTAGTCATAACAGAAGGAAGAAGGAAGAAGGAAGAGGGGAGAAGGAAGAAGGAAGAAGGAAGAAGCAGTCTAATCAAGGGTTTCAGAAATTACGCAGGGTGTCTAGAAACCGGGTTTTTTCACAGCAATACTTCGTTACAGCCGACAAAAAAGCTAAAAAACCCGGTTTCTTTGGACTTGCGCGCGAGGCAGAGAAACCGGGTTTTTCACGAGTTAACTTGGTTGCGGTCGCCAGATTCCTTGACATACTCCCCGACCGTCGCGGACGGGGATTCTAATTCATGGTTCACAGAAGTCGGCTTGCTATATCAGGCTTCCCTTTGATAGTAGAGGCAGTCTTCTCCCCATGCTTTCCCTCGAACGAGGCAGATTCCTAATGCCCTTAGGTACTGTTAGATTAAATTAATCATGGCTTTTGTTTCTTTGGGTACTTAACTTATTTCCCCTAGCTATGTTTTTCTTGGCTTTCGCTACCCAATATTTGGCAGATATCAACTCTGCTTTCTGGTTCAAGGAGTCTTAACAAGCCACCACCATGGGATTTCCAACCAATATAATTATACCAAAAGCCGATACTCAAAGCACGGGGCTTTAGACCCCATTTTTTGGTAAAAGCTGAAAGTCTTATAGAGCAGGACTTTCACCCTCGGGGTTCAAGGCATGGGTTCCGATCGCCCAAGCGATCGCTAATTGTCCATTTAGTAGGGTTTCATTGATTGGATGCGGTTTTTATTTTTCGAGAGTGATGAAAGAGCGCCAAGAGTCACACTAATGACTGATGACTGATGACTGATGACTAATGACTAATAACTAATGACTCATCAAAAACTAACTTTCTTCTGAAGGAGACTTGCCCAATACTGGAGTCAAGAATGCTACCAAAGCCCCGATCGCAAAACCGGCAACATTTCGGGCCAAAGGCAACCAATCAGAAGTCCGAGTTACCACCGGCCCAATTCCGAAGGCCAAAAACAGAATCCCCCACAGCGGCGAAAAAATCAGCGCCCACTGCCAAGACACACCGTCTCCCGGTTTCCGAGGCTGAGCCGCAAACCCGCAGATCACGCCGCCCAGCACCGACGTAATTAAAGTCAGCACCCACTGTTCCCTCGGCAAACCTGGAACTACGCGACAACCGCCCTGACGCAAACAGCCTTCTATCGACTCCAAAGATTCAATGATCGATCGATCTTCGCCATTGTCCCGCACAAAAAACTGATTGCCGTAGCGGGTTTGCAGTTCCACCCAAAAAGTCCGCGGCAGCAGTGGATACAGCGCATCGCCCACATTAAAATTTAGTAAATTGCCACCGCGCGGGTCAGCAACTAGCAATACACTTTTATTGTCTAAGCCCCAATAACTTTTCACAGCCAAACCGGGCGTGCGATCGTACTGAGTCAGCACTCGCAGCTTCCAACCGGTTTCGGCTTCAAAGGCGTTTAAATTTTTTGCCAAACCCTCTTCTTCAATATCCGTAAGGGCTTTAGCTAAATCAATGATCGGCGTCTGAGTCTTCGGCAACAAATCGGGATTGTTGAAAGCATGGGCCGCAGGTGCGATCGTCCACACCGACAAAGCCAGAAAAAAGGCGACAGCAGAGGCTAGAAATTTGCGGGGGAAAAGCTGTGACATAGGAAATTCTAATCCGGGTCTTAATTGTGAATGTTAGCTGGCGGTCTTAACCAGAGGATAAGAGAAAACTCATATTTCTTTACAATTATTTACTTTACAGGAAGCCGAGAGCAAGGGGAAGGGTTCGGGGAAGGAAAGTTTGCGATCGGGGAAGGGGCTGACAATTAACTGTAGAGGGCGCGATCGCGATCCAGGGCAAACCGTCGTTAAACAAGAGCTCGATTTCCTGACGGGTGAGTATCGATCCCAGATATCGTACCCGCAATCAAAAACCTGTAGGGGCGGGTTCACCAAAAGCTTTAAGGGGTGCAGACAGGTTAAATAAACCCGCCCCCACCCACAAAAAAGCCCCTTATTGATATTGGTGCAACATCTGGGATTAATAATACTTCAAGCCGATAGTAATAGAGAGAGACCGGATGTGCGATCGGTTATTTAAGTATTTTCCTGCCTGAAAAAAGTTACCTTCATAAAGATTTAGCATAACTTTAAAAACTATCAGTAAATATACGGCAAATATAACAGACTAGCAACATCAAAAAAACTCTGAACTTCTGTATTTTTCCGAATATCTTTATAATCGAGTCTACCCGATAATGATGAGTAACCGCTGAATAATGATTTAAAAGAAATTAACCATTTTTCAAGGAGTGTCCAGAGTGCCTTTAACCGACCCGATTAGAGAACCTTTAACAGAAGTGGAATCCTTAATTCCCGGACTAGCCCCAACTTTTGCCCCACAACTGCCGGGAATTCAGACTAACAAAACCTTATTATATCAAACTCCCGGATCTTCATCAAACTCTGAACAACCTAACTTAATAGAAACCGCAAAGCCGCCACAATCCGAATTCATTCGAGCCGAAACCGATGCTTTTATTACTAACAAAGCCTCCGATATTAACAGCATACCTTCTGCTAAAACCAGTGCCACCAAAACTAACAGCTACTCCAGGGATTCAACCACTTCTGAAATTGACCTTCTAATTGGCAAACTCGACTCGGACTTAGGAGATCCCCTGACAAACCCGAATCCAACTGCCTCAAATAGCGAGCCTTTTGACTCTAATAAACCCGTTCCTCACCCACCTGCAATCAGCTCGTTAGTCAGTAACTCAGAAATTAATAAAACCACACCTGCTACAACCACTGCAAGTGATAAATTACCTGAAAATAAAACACAATTACTCCCAACCGGAGTTGCCAACTCAGAAAAAGAAAATAACAAAACATTACCCGTTATAACTACATCCACAAACTTAGAAAAAGCTTCGGAAAAAACACCATTACCCGCAACCCCTGAAACGAGTTCAAAACCCGAAGATAACAAAACATCTTTATCGTCAGGGGCTACACTCAAAAGTGATTCAGAACCCAATAAAACATCACCTGCAACTGTATCAACGGTTGACAACTTAGAGCCGAACAAAACATCACCTGCAACTGTATCAACCGATCGCTCTGAGCCGAAAAAAACATCACCTGCAACTGCATCAACCATAATACCAGATCGCAGTACAACTTCATCAGAAAAATCCGAGAAAATTGCAGTAACAAATTCAACCGAAACTGTTGCGGCTAGTCCAAATATTCCCTCAACTGATAAAACCTCTACAGACAAACAGTCCCCAGTTGCCACAACTGACGACAAGATAGACTCAGACAAGCAATCTCAAAACTCCACAATTGTGGAGAAAGCCAACTCAGGCGAACAATCTCGTACTGCCGAAGTTTCTGACAAAATAGACTCCGATAAAAAAGCTCCAATTGCCCAGACTTCAGAAACAAAAAACTCAGACAAACAGCTTCCTATTACCGAAGCTGCCGCCAAAATAGACTCAGATAAAAAATCCCCAAAAGTCGATGCAATACCGACCGAAAAACCCATTTCAGATTCTCAACAGTCACCGACAACACAGCCCCCAACAGCCCCATTAATCCCAGCCACATCTAACCCAGTTTTACCTAACACTAATATCAGTGCAGAAGTCAAATCAACCGATTTACAAAAGCCAGTACAAACCGCCACTCAATCTTTAACTGACAAACAGAATGATACAGGAAAAGTTGACCCATTAAAAATCGAACCTGCTGCAATACCAAAAACAGCAGCCAGTGAAAATGTAACGGTGACGACAGCAACAGCAGCAGTTAACACCCCAGAAAAAACTCCGAACAATACTGACTCAGTTTCGGAAATTAAACAGCCAGTTAAAACAGAATCTATTGTCAGTCAATCAGCAGATGCTGAATTAATCAAAACCGACAAAGATGCAACTTCCAGCATCTCTCAACCTCCCGCAGAAACAGAGTCAGTTATCGCTCCAATTGCGGAAAAGTCTCCTGCAAAAATAGACTTACTCAGTTCTAACGTTGGCGAACAATTACCCAAACAAAGCAACTCCAACGTTTCTACCGTACCCGAACAATTGCCAATAAAAATTGAGTCAATTATTCCCACAAAAAACGATTCGGCTACGGTAGAAAATGAGAGCGTTTTTCCTGAAATAACATCAGAAATTGAAAGCGAATTGCCAACAAAAACCGATTCGGTATCGACAGCAGAATTCACTGCTGATACAATCGAACGGAACATTACTGTTTCCTTCACAGCAGCGGAATTAGAAACTGAGAAAAGCCCAGCACTCTTCTCAACTCCATCAGAGACAGCAGCAGTTACGACACAGATAGCAGAAGTCGAAACAAGCGCTTCACCCTCAACTCTTAAATCCCCACCTAAACTCACTTCAAACAATTATAATAGCAATTCAAATCCCACAGAAACTGTCGCTGTTTTACCAGCGTATTCCGATCCTGAAATTGCGCCCAAATCCGCAGAGATGACAAGCGGTTGGCTACTGTCAGCAACCGAAGAATCTGCTCAACTTTCAGACAATATTGCAGACACTCAACCCAATTCAACACAGCGTACTGGCGACTTCCAAAGCAATACCAATCCCTCAACAAATCTCTCAATAACAGCAGCAGCCAATTCACCCAGTGGCACTTTCCTTGTAGATAACCAAGGACAAGTCAAATTTGACTATGTATTTGACGGCGGCTACTTTACTGGCGAAATCGGCATTTTTAGTCTTTCAGGAATGGAAGCATTTACACCTGGTACTCCAGAATTCATCGCCGAAGCTGCTAGGAGAGTCCTAACTAATTCCACATTAGGAAACATTGTAATCCGCGACAGTACAGAAGGAGCAAAATTCACCGGTTCGATGCCGGGAGAATACGACTTCGGTTCAGGAGAATATCAGGGTATCAAAACTTTCAACATGACCCCTGGAGACACTTTTGCCGTCATGTTCGTACCCAGCGGTACAGTACAATCATCCCTCCAATACTCCTGGCTGTGGGATTTGTTTCCCGAAAACCGTCCCTTATTCAGTATCGCCACAGCCAATCCCAACGATACCGCTCATCTGCTACAAATAGCCGACATTACGGGCAGCGGTAACACCTTTGCCCTCGAAGATATGTCATCCGCTAACTCAGACAGAGATTACAATGACCTAATCTTTAAAATTAGTGGCGCAACCGGAAACGCACCGCTGCTAGATACAGTCATCAACCCTGACAAAGAATGGCGAAATACTCCCCTAGGACAACAATTGCTCGCCGAAGCCAATCCCCCGAATTCTGACAACAATCCGCCCGTTGTTTCGCCGACAAGCGCTCGGACTTATACAGAATTAGAGACAACTATTTCATTAGACAATCTTGCCACAGATGCAGAGGGCGACCCTCTGACAATTAGCGTCCTCAATCCAGTAAACGGCACAGTAATTTTCAATCCCTTAACTAACAAAGCATCGTTTAAACCAGCATCCGGTTTCTCCGGTATTGCCAGCTTTGATTTCCTTGCCAGCGACGCTTTTGGGAGTTCAACGCCCGCGCGGGTGACAGTCAACGTCAGCGATGTTCCTCTGCTAAATCTAGATTTTGTGAAGCGCAATCCCCGACTGGATGCAGGAGAAAATACGGAATTGATTGTGCTCGGAGATTTTGCCGACCAAAAAGGTGTAGTCCTGCCAGATTCTTATCTAACTTACACTTCAATAAATCCAGAAGTAGCACCAATTGATCCAACGGGTAAAGTGACAGGTTTGGTCAACGGCACTTCGATTTTGAGCGCATCTCGAAATAACTTGCAAGCAGTAACAGCGGTGCGAGTTGGAAAATTGCCAGCCCCAACCAACGATGCAGAATTTAATGGAGCACTAGCTGAGATTAACGGTTTGAATGTCTATCCCAAAGCAGTCACAATGACAGCCGGAATGGGACGCTCGCTTTTAGTAGGAATTGAAAATATCATCAAATCCCCCGATCTGAAATTCGGCTCTACAGGAACTCGCTATTTCCCCGGAAACTCCAACCTATTACAAGTGAATTCAGACGGCGTTATTACCGCTATAAAAGAAGGAGTTACTAACGTCACTGTCATTCACGGAGCCGCCGAACAAGTCGTGCCAGTAAGAGTCTCCCTTCCCGCCATCGCCGGAACAATTTTAGGAGTAAATGGCGGTGCAGTTACTGGCAGTGACGGTTCAATTGTGATGGTGCCGCCCGGTGCTCTTGCCGAAAATACAGCTATTAGCTTGACATCTCTAACCAGCAATGATCTATCGCTACAACTTCCCGACGGTTTGCAGTTCGCCGGAGGCTTCAATTTAGACTTGGGCGACAACTCCTTGAAAATTCCCGCTCAATTAGCAATTCCTGCCCCTGCCGGCTTATCTCCTGGTACCGAAATTTTATTCCTGCGAAAAGGTTCGCTGCCGGATGCTAACAATATTTATTCCCCAATTTGGCTGATTCAAGAATCCGGTGTAGTCGATGCCAGCGGTACTATTCGCACTAATTCTCCACCATTTACCGGTATTTTGGAGACTGCCGAAATAGCGATGATAGCAATGCCGGACCTGGAGTTACAGAAGTTGGCATTGGAAAAGTTGCTCACCACCTCCAATATAAATGGTTCCCTTCTCTCAACAAATGTCGGTCTCCCAAATGGTTCCCTTCTCTCAACAAATGTCGGTCTCCAAAACAGCTTTTTAGCAGCCAATGCCGGTTTAATCGGTATAGCCGCCGTCACCACAGCTCAATTCGCCGCTACAATTTTACTGCTGGCTTACTTGGCTAAATACCTGAAATCTGGATTGAAAATTATTGCCATTCCTGAAGTCGGTTTACCTGTAGTCACTCCGGCGGGTGTTGAACTCGATCCAGAAGGGATTCCCCGCGTCACAGCCACTCTAAACATACCCACACTATTCCCAGCAGACCCCTTCGCACCTCCAGTGCTTCAATCCGCTGAATATAAGTTGGAAAATGGCGAACCAACCGTCGTCCTGACAGGCAGCAACTTCCTGAATAATTCCAATGATTTAGGCGGTGAATTTAAAGACTTAACAGTCAGCTTCCGCGTCGGCGACAAAACTTATCCAGGCACATTGATACCGGATAAAAACACCGATTTGGGAGAAAATAGCTACAAAATTGCTGTCAAAATTCCGATTACCGTACCCCTCGGCGAATCCAGCATTGTAGTGTCGAGAAAGCAGAAAAAGCGCTTCGGGCACGGAGGGGCAGATTACGAGATTGTGGAACTCGAAAGTGAAGAAAATATCCGCCTCGCCCCTACCTGCCTTGAATGGGGATTGATAGCAGAACGTTCGAGCGACAGAATCAACGTTATCAACCTCAGAAATGCTGCATCGACTGTTGAAAATCGGACCAGTGATAACTTGGCGGTTGCTGTTAACATTCTCCTAGGCGATCCCACTATTCCATTAGAATGGCCCGATTCGATCGCCCCTACCAACAATGCTACCCGCGCGGCACTGCGAGAGATAGATACTAATCCACAAACAGCAACTGTGGATGGGATTGCCTTGCCCCAGGGAGCTCGCCCGCAAGGTATTGTCATTGACCCCAAAGACAATTACGCTTACATTGCCGACCAAAATCGCCCCAACATCTACGTCCTCGACATCAACCCGAATTCAGCAACCTATCATACTGTTATCCAGACAATTAACGTCACATCACCCCTGGGACTGAGCCAGTTGGCTATCAGCAGCGACGGGCGCCGACTGTTCGCTACTGGTTCCGACAATAACGAACAAACACCTAACCGCCGCATTTACGCTGTCAACATTGACCCCGCCGACAAACCGAGCGCTCAGGGCTCTAACGAGCGGAAGTGGCACCAGCAGATTAAAGTAATTCCCACCCTATCGGAGACAGAGGGCATAGCTGCTACTTCCGACCCCAAGAAAATGGTGTTTACCAACGGGCTTGCTAGTGTCCTTACCATAGATAGTAATGGGGACCAGATAAAGCTTCAAGATGACGGCAAGGGCTTCGGAGTGCTCGAAACGCTCCTTTGTCGCTGGGCGTGGCCACTGACTATTTTGATGTCAACGAGGCAGTGGCTGTAACAGTAACGCAAGACGGGAAATATGCGTTTGTTGCCGGCCGCAACTCTAGGGCAAAGATAAATACGCGCGAGGGTGGAAATATAGGCATTATCGCAAACCCACTGGGGCCCAATCCTCAATTGGTGGCTGCGACTCGACCGATTCCGGGCAGCTTAACTAACAACCTAGCGCTTTCGAGTGACGGCAAATATTTGATTGCTTCCTATCCCACCTTCGGTAGAATCCGGGTAATTACAAGCTTGACGCCCGCGACAGGGGTGTGGATACTTGGGGTTTCCAGGCAAGCAATCAGCGAAATGCGACAACTGCCGACCTCGTCCGCGTGCCTATTGACGATATCAACCCTCTTGTCAGTATTGCGGCCGACTACGAAATTATCGAAGGAAATTGGATTAATAACTTTGGTTTTGGTATCCCGGATGGTACGAAACGCGCTCCCATTGGTATCGGTGGAAATCCTAAAGGTTTGGCGATCGCTTCTGTTAAAAATTGGTTGGAATTAAAAGGACCGATCGGGGATAGCAAGAATGATAGCAATCCTTTAACTCCTACTTTTAAGTGGGATTTGAAGGGTGAGAATGAACCCTGCGGTCTTCCTGGTTTTAAGCCTGATACTGATGTCGAGAAGGTCAATCTTTATGTAAGCGTTTTTCCGCAAGGGAAGGGCTTGTTGCCCGATGATAGGTGGGATGGGTTAAATTCGCAGGACGACAAAGATTACAATCCGAATCGGGTTCTGACTGCTCAATGGGAAAACGGTACGTGGACTTGGGATGGGAAAACTAAGGCTGGTTCTTCAAAGGAGTTTACTCTTTCTAGCGATCGAATGTTGACGGCGGGTCAGGAATATCATTGGGCTGTGGAAGCAGTTACGAAGAAAGGGGATAAAAAAGTTGTTACCGACAAGTTTAAAACTTTACTGCCGACTCCGATTTCTGGTGGTAATACTTTCAGCAGCGTTACTGTTTTAACGCGGGGTGTAGAACCCGGAAATTCCCAAAATAGCCAGTTGATTGATGGGCAAATCAATGGAGTTGCTAAACACATTTTTGATACTGGCGGTACGGTCATGAAATATCAGTCGGCAACTGGTAAGTGGCAGTCTGTTATTCCTCAAGGAAATAGTTGGATATCTAATACTAGCCTTCAGCCTCCTGTCTATGGCAAACCCTTAGTGCTGTTAGCTAATTGGATGGATGGGATGAACGGGATGGATGGGATTGAGCCGAAGCAACTTTATAATTCTGGTTTTGCTGAGGCGGCGGCTGATACTTTATTTGCTTCAATGGTGCAATTGGATTTAAATAAGGGTGGTGGTGTCGGTAGCCCAGGTCAGCTTTATGATAGCACCGGTAAATTAATCCGCACTCAAGGAGCGGTTTTCAACTCGCCACTGCACTTTATCGGTTTCGGGCAGGGGGCTGTTGTTAATAGTGAAATTGTCCAGCGTTTAGGTACGTTTTTACCTGATGCTGGAGGTACAAGTCGGGCAAATCGCGACCTGCAAATGACGACTATTGACCCTTACGATTACGATAATAATTCTTTTTCTGGGCCTTACCTTAACATTCTCGACCCGGAAATTAAGGTGTGGAATAATGTCACTTATGCTGACAATTACTACCAAACAAAGGGTATTGGGAATACAATTAACGGGCGAGAACTTTCTGGAACGAACTGGAAATCTGATTGGAATGTTTCTTTAGGAGAGCGGGCTGGATTTACGGCGGATGACGGGGAAGGTGCTTCCCATCGGGCGGCTTTGGCTTGGTATGCGGGAACTGCTAATCTCACAGGTAGCAAACTGCCATCGGAAAACGGTGACACAATTTACCGCCGCTTGGGCGATTTGGAGCAAAATAATATTGCTGATGTTACTAAGACTTGGTACACTCCTGAGCACACGAATGCCAGACGACCTTATTTTGATGGTGGGAAGAAGACTAAAAATGAGTTGGCTAACTTTGAGAATTATTTGAAGAATAATCGGGTTTCGGTGTTAGAAGATAATACCTACACAGATAGCACTAAGCCCTTCGGAACTCGAATGCGGGGTGATTATGCGGTTCCGACTTTGTTTAATGGAAATTTTGATGCGATCGCTTTCCAACGTAACGCTCAAACTATCCCGGGCTGGTCTTTATTTAATGGCTCATCTGAGGATGGTTCACAATCCCACTTAGTCGATTGGCTGAAAATCGGAGTTCAAGAAGAGAACACCCTAGAAAAAGGCTTAATAGGTAGTGGTTATTTAGATGCCATAGGATACGATGAGAATCAGCCTAATTATGCTCTGAGAATGGGATTAGGTGGGGCAAAACAAATAGTACACAACTATTTTGTGATGCCAGAATGGGGAGACTTGCGGTTTAACCTCCACGCGCCATATCGGAACACTGGAAAGCTTAAGGTCTGGTTGGAAACTCAACCGGAAACTAATTCACAAGGGCAACCAATTCTTGGTACTGGCAGTCATCTTCTCAAAGAAATCGATTTAGCAATAAATCCAGGTAATTCACTAGAGACATACGCAAGCGATATTGACAAAATTGGTTTTGGCAGAGGAGGGTTTGAAACTTTCCATGTAGATAGCAATCAGCTAGATCGATTTCGAGGTCAGGTAGCCAAGCTAAGATTTGAAGTTGAGGGGAATACTAGGGTTTATTTAGATGATGTTTTCTTTAAGAGTAATCACCTTAAATTTGGCAATCCATCAGAAGCTAGGTACAACTCAGAACCACCAAACTTTACCAATTCAAATACCACCAACTTGCTAATTGAGAAACCTCAATACGTAGTATCTTACGATCGCAGTACCCTCAACCCTGCGTGGATAAGTTGGCAAGTCAATAAATCCTGGCTAGGTGATTTAGACCGCCCCGCCACGATCTTTGTCGGGGATCCTCAACTACCAGAAGGATGGCCGAAAATTGACACTAGCTCCTATAAAAATCCTCAAGGTTACAGCTTGGGTTTCGATCAAGGTCACGGAATTCCTTCAGGGGATCGAACAAATCACAAAAAAGACAACTTCGCTACTTTTTTAGGAACAAATTTGATTCCACAAAGCGTGGACAACAATCGATTTTTTGGGAACTCAAAGGATCCCGCACAAGCATCTGCTTGGTATAACGTCGAACAACTGGTGCGGAATCTCGCGCAACAAGGTCAAGAAATTTACGTTGTTGCGGGCAGTTATGGTACAGATTGGAATTCACAGAAGCGAAGTAATGCTCATCCTGATGAAATTGCTCGAGGATACACAAATTCTGAAGCTTTTCAGCAAAAAGGAATTAACATTCCTGGATGGACTTGGAAAACGCTTCTAATTATGGATCGCCCTGGTCAAGGCATACCAGATATCAATCAAAACACGAAAGTGTATACATTTTTGACACCTAATAAAACCGAACCATTTGCTAATTGGCCTCTTACTGGGCAGCCCATACCTCACCCCTTTAATGAAATTCAAGCTGAGCTAGGACTAACTGCGACTCTGCCGGATATCCAAAATGCAGTTGAATGGCGTAATCCTGCTACTTGGCAGCTCACAATTAAGCAGCTTGAAAAGCTGATTGATGGCAGAGGAGGTAGAAAGATAAACTTTTTGTCTAGTCTTCCTGATAACATTCGGACTTATCTCAAAGATCAGTTATATCCAATTATCTAAATTCTCTCAACCATCCTTCAAATCAGACGAAAAACTCATCTCTGATTTGAAGGATATATGTTAGGACCAACGATAACTTCTCCATTTGGTAAAATTGTATTGCGAAATCGGCCAGTTTGAGAGAAAAAGATTTTAGCACTAAGTAGATTAGCGTCTGTGAAATTGACACCATTCATATCCAATGTCAATAAATTAGCACCCTTTAAGTTGGCATAGCTTAAATCCGCAGAATCTAGACAAGAATTTTTAAGATTAGCACCGCTCAAATCAGTACCCCTAAAGTTAACATTCGTCAAGCAGGACTCTTGCAAATTGGCACCGCTTAAGTTAGCATTAGCTAAGTGGGCATTAGGCATAATGATGTTATGTAAATCGACACCTCTAAGGTCAGCCCGATATAAAACTATGCCCTCAAACCTTCTTTCTCCAGCAGCGTAGCGCCGAAGCAATTCCTGAGTTTCCATGACTCTAACTGGATCGCTTTTATGGCTACCATCTGGCATAATAGTATGACAAAATAACGCAGCGTCAGTGTTAATATTCTCCCATTTAGCAGCGCTAAAATTTGTGCCAATTAAGTTGGTATTAGACAGGTTTGCATTGTTTAAGTTAGCATTTTCCAAATTAGCATCGCTCAGGTCAGCATTCCATAAATTAACATTAGCCAGATTTGCATTGCTAAGATTTGCCCCTACTAAACAAACGCTACTCAAGTGAGCATTTTCAAGATTCGCGTTACTCAAATTAGCACCGCTCAGATCGCACCCCTTCAAAATACTTGAGTGTAAATCAGAGCCACTTAGGTCGATCTCAATTAGGTATTCATGCTCGATGAGAGTTCCTTCTAAATTGATCGAGGAATAGTCTCTCCATCCATCTTTATATAAATCGACCACCTCCCTACCAGCCATCTCTGGGTGATGGTTGTTGAGAGATAGAAGCGGAATAACTTCTTCGGCTTCTTCTTCCCATTCGAGATATTCTTCGTTATTCATAACCTTTTTCTGAAGATATTTACATATTAATAATAGCAGATCGTGAGCCAGACAAGATTACAATCGGAATCGTATCCTGACTGCTCAATGGAAGAATGGTACCTGGACTTGGAATGGAGGTAGTAAGGCTGGTTCTTCTGAGGAGTTTACTCTTCCTAATGACCGACCATCGGGCTGCTTTGGCTTGGTATGCGGGAACTGCTAATCTCAATGAAAGTCAGTTTCCTTCGGAGAATGGCGAAACAATTTACCGTCGCTTAGGTGATTTGGCTGAAAATAATATTGCTGATGTTACTAAGACTTGGTACACTCCTGAGCACACGAATGCCAGTTTAACTCATGGCGATACTAAAGCTCCTTGGGAAGGAATTG
>NZ_JAEQCT010000165.1:0-8413 GCF_020738205.1 Microcoleus sp. PH2017_24_DOB_U_A | reverse complement strand
AAATTTGGAGATGTTCCAATTCCCAATCAAAATCCCAGAAATCATTTTCGGCTCCAATCTCGCATTTTTTCTCGTCTCATACCCTGATTCAGCAACGCCCTAAAATCCTGATTGAGGTACACGGGCGATCGATGAAATGACTCGATCGAGCGAAGTCACCACGTCGGACTCCCGACTGTTGCTAAGGAATGACAATTCAATATACGAGCAATTGCACATATGTTTGATTGATTGCTCGACCGCAGATGATAGGCAGATGAACACAGATAAACGCAGATAATTTCAAGAAGTGAGAGCTTGGAAATGCAATTAATTAGTCGCCTATTCATGCACTATTGATATGAACTTGTGTTATACATTTGTCAACGCTCTTCTGAAACCTAACAGCAAGAATCAGTAGCGGCAGCACCTTCACCAAAAATTGATTCAATCTACCGCATTTGAATTCTTTGGTGGCGGCATTTGGTCAAATTTAGGCAAATCTGGATTCATATAATCCCACGGTTGGGCACTAGCTGCGTAAACATCTATTGTCGGCCCAAACCAGCTCGGCTCGTCAAGACTGCCTGCCATGATGCCCATGAGTTCAGGATTTGGTGGTTTACTAAATAATCGCGCACCACAGTTGGGACAAAATCCACGACCGACAATTCCCCCACTATCGCCCGTAACATCATAGTATTTGACATCACCTGCGATCGCAACTGCATTTCGAGGAACCAGCATCGCAGCAGCATATGCAGTACCTGTCGCTTTTTGGCAATCGCGACAGTGGCAATTCCCCATCACAATTGGTTCTGCTGAACATTCGTAGCGGATATTTCCGCACATACAACCGCCAGTAAAAGGTGTTTTCATGAAAGTATCTCCTAATCCTTATCAGTTATTATGTTAACTTTCTGAATGTGTTTCGTTCCAGGATTTGCTCTGGGCGGTATAGGAATAACGGCAGTTAAAATTAGCCGTAGGGTGCGTCGCCATCGACAATCTCTCAAGTAAAATGGAAAATTTTATAGCGACGCACCTCCCACATGGGGTTAAATAACAAACATTTTTTGTAGCCAGACTTGAGAGCAATTATCGAACAGCGAGTACAATAGAAACGAGACGAGTTGGGTTTATATCATGGAGCCACCAGCGACTCATCAACCTGAAGCAAGTAGCTTGCACAATTTATCTAGCCAAAGCCTGGGTTGGAAGCATATTTTGGTCGAGCAATTCTATGAACCTCCGGGTGAGTGCAACTATGATGGCGGTGATGAACATACAATTAATTTGTCCCTTGCACCTCGTCCAGTCCGTTTGCTGCAAATCCAGGGAGAAAAAACCTATGCAGGGCTTTACAGGAAAGGTGATATTTCCATCACGCCTGCAAGGATGCCGTTGTTTGCGCGTTGGGATAGTGACGATCGCTATTTGCAGATTAAAATTGCGTCTGGTTTCATTGAAAGTGTTGCCAGAGAAGCTTTTGACATGAATCCAGATCGCCTGGAATTGCTGCCGGAATTTCGGATGCGCGATCGACAAATTGAGTCGATCAGCTTTATGCTACTTTCGGAACTACAGCAGCAAAATTTAAGCCCAAATCTCTACATCAAGTCAGTGTAAAATATTATAGCAGTGCATTTGCTCAGACAATACTTTACTACCAAACCTCGCCTGACAATTTACGAGGGCGGTTTACCTCAGCGTCAATTGTTGCAAGTCTTGGAATACATAAACGAACATCTAAGTCAAGACATTAAGCTCGCTGATTTGGCTGCGTTGCTGGGGATGAGTCAGTTTCATTTTAGTCATATGTTTAAAGTGGCGGTGGGAATAGCTCCCTATCAGTATCTGCTTCAACAACGGATCGAACGGGCGAAGGAGTTGTTACAGCAAAAAGAGCGATCGATCGCGGAAATTGCCTTAGAATGTGGGTTCAACAGCCACAGCCATTTGAGCAAACAGTTTCGGCAGTTGACGGGGATGACTCCTACAGCTTATAGAGATCGTTAAACAAGATTGCATAAATATTTGATTAATAAATGAACCGCAGATTAAAGGCAGATAAACACAAATAAATGTAGATAATTTCTAGATTAGTTGGGAATGAATGGAAGATGTCCACTGTTAGCTTGCAACTTGACATTACCAACTGATAATCAGCGGCAATCCCGGTCGAAAATCTACTTGTTTACCATGCACTTCTCCATCAAAGCCTAGCTCCAGAAAATACTCGGTTCCTTTCCTTAACTTGACCTGATTTGTATCAATTACTGCTTGCAGTTCTGGTGACGGATTATTCGCAGCAGGACTTACTAATTCTACACGAGTAATTTCGCGGAAACCAACACCGTGATTCAGGGGCTGTAATTTCTCAGTAGAGGATGAATCTGGACGTTTTCCCCAGGGAGTTTGAAACAGCATCGGCTCAGTTAAATTATCACTATTTGTGGCTACCGCGATGCTGATTGTTTCAGGTAAATAGGGCGGACGATATGCCCAACTAGAAAATGCTACTGTGTCCTCAGAACCTGTGGTTGAACGCAAACAGATGCCGAAGGGACAGGCGCCATTATTGCGATTTGTCGATCGCTCCCAAAGACGAGTCCGATAAATAGGCTCAGATTGCGCCTCCTCTGGATCGCGCACCCACAACAGTTCCAACATGGCGTTATGGAAAAAGAAACAGCGATTCGTGGTACCTTGTCCAACGTGAATGCGAGACGAGCCCTCGACTAAACCGAGGGATGAAAGGCGATCGGCGATCGGGGCACCAATATCAGTTAAGATGAAGATATGGTCGAATTCAAATGCCATAATTTTTTAGCTATTCGGTGTGCGCTGGCATGATTAAGCAGAGGTTTGTACCGATTGATATGGTTGGATCAAAATTTCAGCCGGAACCCCCAATTCTTGATGCAACTTCCGAATCATCTCCAAGGTTAGAGAACGTTTGCGAGATAGCACTTCAGAGACTCTAGCTTGACTGCCAAGACATACCTCTAAATCATGACGAGACCATCCACAGGTATCCATATAATATTGAATTGCTGCGATTGGATCTGGTATTTCAATGGGGAAGTTTGCCTTCTCATAAGCTTCCACTAAGGTACTGAGGATATCTAATCGATCGCATTCTGGGGTATTGGGGGCTGCATCAAACAGTGATTCAATTGATCGCAGGGCTTCCTGATAATCTGTTTCTGTTTTAATTGGGTGTAATTCCATACATCAACCTCTTTTTAGATAGTTTCCGCATCTATTATTTTAGAGTGCTGGCATTCATTCGCTTTCCCATCTTTAAATACATCTGCGTTAATCTGTGTTTATCTGCCTGACATCTGCGGTTGTTCTATCAATCAAAGATTTACGTAATCTTGCCGAGTATTTATAATAACGCGATCGCAAAATGGTATCAAGAATTAGTCCACAATATCTGATGTTAGCTGGTGAGTGCGATCGACTATTCGACCAATTCTCGATCGCATTTCAAGTCTTGTTTGCGGGGAAACCATCAAATCTTGCCCAATCTCAAATCTCAAATCTCAAATCTACAACAGAGGAACCATCCGCCCGCATCCAGCAGTCTCAGCATCCAGTTACCGCCAATTCTGCTAGAGTCAGGTGAGAGACATTCCGTGCATCTTGCAGAGACAAGGGTTCCTGGTCTTTGCCCCAAAAGCAGTAAAATCCCATCAGCTTGTGACCTGCAACCCGATCGGCAGTAACTTAAACATTAAGGTAATTTGAAATCATCCCCTAAAGTTCCCCTAAGCCTTGACATCCGACCTACACTCTGTAAATTAGACACTCTAACTGCGCCGCCATCCATATATAAAAAGATGCCATGTCAACTTTAGTTATCGTCGAATCTCCCACCAAAGCCCGTACCATTCGTAACTTCCTGCCCTCTACGTACCGGGTAGAGGCATCTATGGGCCACGTCCGAGACCTCCCATCCTCCGCCGAAGAAATACCAGAAGCCGTTAAAGGTGAAAAATGGGCGCAACTCGGCGTCAACGTGGAGGCAGATTTTGAACCGCTTTACGTCATCCCCAAAGATAAAAAGAAAATTGTTAAAGAACTCAAAGATGCGCTAAAAGACGCCACAGAACTGATTCTAGCCACTGACGAAGACCGGGAAGGCGAAAGCATTTCCTGGCATTTGCTGCAAATCCTCAAACCCAAAGTTCCCATCAAGCGGATGGTGTTTCACGAAATCACCCGCGAAGCTATCCGCGACGCCCTAACTCACTGCCGCGATATCGACAATCGAGTGGTACAGGCCCAGGAAACTCGCCGAATTCTCGATCGACTCGTCGGATACACCCTCTCTCCGCTACTGTGGAAGAAAATCGCCTGGGGTTTGTCCGCAGGGCGAGTCCAGTCAGTCGCAGTACGGCTGTTGGTACGCCGGGAACGGGAACGCCGCGCTTTCCGCCAAGGTAGCTACTGGGATTTGAAAGCAACTTTGGAAAAAAGCAAAATTTCCTTTGATGCCAAACTCGTGACAGTCGGGAATGTAAAAGTTGCCAACGGTAGCGATTTCGATGAAAATACCGGACAGATTACCGCAGGCCGCCGCGTACTTTTGCTGAACGAAGACCAGGCGCGGGCTTTACTCGCACGCATTCAAAACAAACCCTGGACTGTCGGTAATATCGAAGAACGGCCAGTCACCCGCAAACCGTCGCCGCCGTTTACGACCTCGACTTTACAGCAGGAGGCTAACCGGAAGTTGAGACTGGGTGCGCGGGAAACTATGCGAATTGCCCAAAGTTTGTACGAACGCGGTTTTATCACCTATATGCGGACGGATTCGGTGCATTTATCCGAACAGGCGATTACTGCCGCCCGCAGTTGCGTGCAAGAACTTTACGGTAGCGAATACCTCAGCCCCCAACCGCGCAAATACACGACGAAAAGCAAAGGCGCCCAGGAAGCCCACGAAGCTATTCGCCCCGCCGGCAGCACTTTTCGGACTCCGCAGCAAACGGGATTGGATGGGATTGATTTCCGCCTCTACGATTTGATTTGGAAGCGGACAGTGGCTTCTCAAATGGCAGATTCGCGCCAAACTCACGTCACGGTATTAACTCAGGTGGAAGATGCCGGTTTCCGTTCTAGCGGGAAACGCATTGATTTTCCGGGCTTTTTGCGCGCTTATGTGGAAGGTTCCGATGACCCGAATGCGGCGCTGGAAGACCAGGAGGTGATTTTGCCGGCGCTGAAGGTGGGGGATAAGCCTAATTGCAAGGATGTAGAGGCTGTGGGACACGAAACTCAACCTCCCGCCCGCTACACGGAGGCTTCTCTGGTGAAGATGTTGGAAAGTGAGGGTGTGGGCCGTCCGAGTACCTATGCGAGTATTATCGGTACAATTGTCGATCGAGGATACGCGAAATTAATAGCTAACGCGCTAATTCCGACCTTCACCGCTTTCGCCGTCACGACTTTATTAGAAACACATTTCCCCGACTTAGTAGACACGGGTTTTACTTCCCGCATGGAACAAACCCTCGATGAAATTGCCACCGGCGAGGCGAAATGGCTGCCGTATTTGCAAAAGTTTTATACAGGGGAAACGGGACTCGCAACCCAAGTTAAGGAACAGGAAAGTCAGATTGACGCGAAAGTTGCTCGAACTGTGGTATTGGAGAATATCACGGCAAAAGTTTGCATCGGTAAATACGGCGCTTACCTCGAATCTGAAAACGAAGAAGGCCAGGTGAAAGCATCGATTCCCCAGGATTTGACTCCGGCAGATTTAGACCCGGAAAAAGTGGAGTTTCTGTTAAAGCAAAAGACGGAAGGGCCAGAAAAATTAGGTCTGCACCCGGACACTGGGGAACCGATTTATGTGCTGATTGGCAA
This sequence comes from Microcoleus sp. PH2017_24_DOB_U_A, assembly GCF_020738205.1. Classification (NCBI taxonomy): domain Bacteria; kingdom Bacillati; phylum Cyanobacteriota; class Cyanophyceae; order Oscillatoriales; family Microcoleaceae; genus Microcoleus; species Microcoleus sp. PH2017_24_DOB_U_A. Next base: position 2,554 of record NZ_JAEQCT010000165.1, on the reverse strand, counting down.
TTACGGCCCCTATGTTCAGTTGGGGGATGTTTCGGAAACGAACAAGAAACCGAAGCGTTCTTCTTTACCGAAGGGGACGGATAAGGATAGTGTGACGGTTGATATGGCGGTGAGTTTGTTGACTCTACCTCGGTTGTTGGGCACTCACCCGGATACGGGGGCGAAGGTGCAGGCTAATTTGGGGATGTACGGCCCTTATGTGGTACACGACCAGGGTAAGGTTGGTAAGGATTATCGATCGATCAAGGTTCCTGATGATGTTTTGACTATAACGCTCGATCGGGCTTTAGAGTTATTATCGCAACCGAAAGCCGTGCGCGGCAGCAAATCAACGACACCATTGAAGGAATTGGGCGCGCATCCAGAATCGGGAGAGCTCATCAATGTTTACGACGGCCGCTACGGCCCCTACGTCAAACATGGGGATATCAATGCTTCTTTGGCTAAGGATGAATCTTTGGAGAATTTCACCTTACAAAAAGCATTGGATTTGTTAGCAGCGAAGGAAGCTGCGGGCGGCGGAAAATCTAGCAAGTCGAAGAAGTCAACTAAGACTACTGCGGCGAAGTCGGAAACTGCGGCGAAGAAAACGACTACTGCGAAGAAAACCACTGCGGCGAAATCGGAAACTGCGGCGAAGAAAACTACTGCGGCAAAGTCGGAAACCGCTGCGAAGAAAACCACTGCTAAGAAGGCGACGACTGCTACGGCGAGTAAGAAGAAAACAGAGTGAAATTAGTAAGGAGACGTTGAAATTAGTAAGGACACAGCAGTGCTGTGTCCCTACAAAACTCACGGATTTCTTTTGGATGATGCGTTATCGAAGAAATAGAAACTTTTTGGCTGCTGTATTGCACGAGCAAAATAAAAGGATGGAGAGATTTCAGGGTGAAGATTCCAAAAGATGCGGTCATCCCAGACGATAAGATAACTGGTTATCTGCTGGTACACAAAGCCAGAAATGATAAGTCAAAATTCTTGGCACGGGCTGGATTTACCTCAGAAAACCCAGAAGCGCTGAAAGCAGCCATCCAGTCAGTTGTGGGAGTAGGTGAGGCGATTGAAGAGAGGAATAACGAGTATGGAATCTTTTATCGAGTTGTAGGAGAACTCGTTGGTACAAATGGTATAAACCTATCTGTCGTTACAATTTGGCTGCAACGACGGATTGATGGAAAATTTCAGTTTGTGACGCTACAACCTTTTAAGGAGAATTAAGATGATTCTAAAGCTATATCAGGAAGTTGCTTTAACTCGTGACTTACCAGAATATCAACTCAGAGCAGGAGATATTGCCACATTGGTTGATTTTGTTCCTCATCCTAGTGGTGGTGAAGAAGGCTGTCTGTTGGAAGTATTTAATGCTGTTGGTGAGTCTCTTACAGTTATAGCCGTCCCTATCTCTACTGTAGAAGTTCTCCGCCCTGATGAAATCTTAACTGTTCGTTCTTTGGCAACAGCAGGTTAATATTGATTCACATCCAGGTTGTAGAAACCGTGGCATCGGAACATTTTGTTTTAATGATATGATCAAGACTATCCATGTAGTAATTCGAGTAATTGAATCACCATGATATCTGAACTTATGGTACAACCTTCTTACTGGATAGATAGCGAGATTTCGATGCAGAAAGTCAGAAATCTTTACTTATTCAAATTTACGGAAAACCTGCAAGCCAGATTGGAAGAATTAGCCGAGAGAAAAAAGGCTAATCTTTTAACTTCAGAAGAGGTTGTAGAATTAGCAAGTTTACTCGAACTCGATCGAATTTTTACCTTAATTAACGCTAAAGTTATAGCAGCCTCATGTCATTTAGACACTTAATTAATTAGCAGTGCCAATCAAAAATAGGTTAAGGCTTGACAGGCAGTGGAACAGAATACCCCTCTCCTAATATATGTGCGACAAACTTAGTTCGAGCGTAGAAAGCACGAGAGGTGCTGCCATGCCCTTGCCCCTTAGTTCTTGGCTGCACAAGTTTGCCCATTTTTCCACTAAGACTTGAAAACCCTTGAGTTATAATTGTTTCCCGAACAAGGTTGTAGTCTGCTTTCACTTGCTCGTAAATTGTAGGATTATCAAGATCGAAGGAAGCTACTGAATGCACAAAAGAACAATTATCTGCTTGGCTCTCAAATACCCGTGCAACAACAACCATTTTCTGTAGTTTGTTGAAGAGATGGCTTTCCTCAAATTCTTTGTTTTCCACCTCTACTGGATCTATCATCGTGATTGCCATCGTTTCTTTGACTCTGAGTTCTCCTGTTCGTTTACGTATTAGTGGAACTAGCTTTAGCTCCCAACTACCAAAATTAGGCGATCGAGATGAGTTAAGGGCTAATCCCAAGTAGCGTTCAATTGTATGCCCAGCCCAACCCTTGTTTTTCTTATCTTCTTTACTCCAAACCGTTATACGGTATTGATCTGCTAGTTGTCGAAGATCTTGACCTACCAATGGGCTCTCCAGAACTTATGGTGATAATTTTATCTAATGCAAGAAACAAGCTAATACGCGATTTCTAAAATTATCAAAATTAGAAAAGCCATACCCTT
>NZ_JAEQCT010000011.1:0-2065 GCF_020738205.1 Microcoleus sp. PH2017_24_DOB_U_A | reverse complement strand
TTTAGTTATACGTGAGCATATTTTTGCGAACCTTCAGAGTGATGCTATGGCCGAGAGTACATAGATAATGCTTTTTGTCAATGCGTAAGTCCTAATATCGCTTAGTCCGTCGCTACAATCAATTAGGTGCACATGGGTTGAAAGACAAACGTCATCAACATCCGGGCACTCCACCTTTACTCTCTGTTGTAGAACAAGCACAACTGTTGCAAACTTTACGAACTCCGACTGCTGATGGAGGATTATGGAACAGTCGTAAAGTTGCTGAGTGGATCGGTAATTTACTCGATCGTCCAGTCAGCGTACAAAGGGGTTGGGACTATCTACGTTCGTTGGAGTTTCGGTTACGGGTACCCCGACCGGAACATGACCTAGCTGACCTTGAGGCTCAAGAAGCTTGGAAAAAAAACTGCGAACGCGAGCCAAACGAATTCAACAGCAGCATCCATTGGCAGCAGTAGAAGTGTGGGGAATGGATGAACATCGTCTCGGACTAAAGCCGATACTTAGGCGAGTTTGGGTAGGCTAGGTCGAGCAGCCCATAGCCAACGTCAATTGGCGATATCAATGGCTATGGTTGTATGGTTTTGTACACCCGTCAACGGGAGAAACCTACTTTTGGATTCTCCCAAAAGTTAACATCGAACTTTTTAACAAAGTTTTAGTAGATTTTGCCAAAGAATTTGGACTAGGCAAAGATAAACACATCATCTTAACTATTGACCAAGCTGGCTGGCATACTAGCCCACAAGTTATAGTTCCAGAGGGTTTACACTTAGAATTTATGCCCTCTCATTCTCCTGAATTACAACCAGCAGAGCGTCTCTGGCCGTTGGTAAATGAACCAATTGCCAATCGTTCATTTGAAAATCTTGATGAATTAGAGGAAGTGCTATTTCAGCGCTGCCAAGCTCTTCTCAAGCAACCTTCTTTAATTAAAGGGATTACTTGTTTTCACTGGTGGCCAAAAACCAAAGCTATATCATTCCGGTGCAACCGGAATTGATATGAGCTTTGCAAGCAAACTCATAAGCTTTGAAGTTTTCTGGAAAAGCTTTTCGGAATTGTAGTGCGATACCGCGTCCCATGACGCCCACACAATTCAAAGTGTTAACTAATGCTTCAGGGTCAGCTTTGAGGATGTCACCTTGAGTTAGCTCAATCATAGGTTTAGCGTCTCCCATCAAAAATACCAGGTAGGCTCTACAGCAATCGCGGGTTGATGCCCGGTGCTTGCCAAAGTCGTTTCAACTTGTGTTGCCATACTACTATTAATTGTCCCAATTTTCTCGATTAGTGTCCACGGAAAAACATCAAACATCAAAAACTCTGCTTGCTTACCTTCCTTGACTTTGGCATCACGAAAATCTGTGTTCACTTAGATAATATCAAGTTCGGTTAATTGCTTATAAGAACCGGCCGGGCGGGTTTATGAGATTGTCGGTTTTCGGCAATTATTATTAGTGAACCCGCCCCTACAGGAATTATATCTATTTAACCGAACCTGATATAACTATAAAAACCCGATCGCACAATTGCACAACTGATCGAACTCGGTTACACTCCAGAACTCCGCTATCAATGGAATCCAGAACGAAACGAATTCGATCTATACGCTCTAATTCACGATTTGCCGCTAGCAGAATCCCTAATGACCGACGAAAAATGTCACGAGTTTTTCCAGCATTTCAAATACAGCCAAATATATTCGATCGGCTGCGGTAATGCTGACCCAGATTGGCTGTTTGCTTGGGATTTTGATGACCCCCGCCGTCACGCCAAACCAGAAGAAATTGAACCTTTGCCAGCAACTACAGTAGCAGCTTAAATTATGACTGTCGATCTGTAAATTCTGTGTCTACAACAAACTCAATCCGTAGAAGAAAGAGCGATCCAGAGTGCGTTAATCTGGGAATCTGGGAAAAGTCGATTCCTGATTGATTTACCAGTCCTTGCAGAAGGATCGTATATCTAGGGCTGTCGATCGAAAATAATTTCCTCATATAATTGCTCGATCGGCAAACTTAGATTGATACTTTGAAACTCAACCCGTTCGCCCTCCCGA
>NZ_JAEQCT010000164.1:0-11751 GCF_020738205.1 Microcoleus sp. PH2017_24_DOB_U_A | reverse complement strand
GGGGTTGTCTCTTTCATGGGTCATTTTTTAACGTTATCTGCTTGCTATGTAAGCATTATAACCTATTTTTATCGTATTTTCTGTTTAAGTCCCGTTAGGATCTGCTAGTTTTAAGGCAATAGGATTCAGATAAGACCGATCCCCCCTAGCCCCCCTTCAAAAGGGGGAACAAGAAGTTGCTCAAAGTCCCCCTTCTTAAGGGGGATTTAGGGGGATCTCCGGGGAATTAAGAGTGTTATCTGAACCGTATTGAGTTTTAAGGTGCTCGTTGCGTTGCGAAACTGACATCATTGCTTCAATCTCAGAATTTGCCCATTCCGCTGCTATTTTCATGAATTCAGGATCGTCATTGACACAATCGAGTCGCGTGTAAGTCACCGTTGGATACTGACGCTGCAAAGATTTAATCGCATCTTCTACATCAAGAATAGTTTCATAATTTTCAGTTACCCAGCCCAGCGGTTTAAACATAATGGCTTGAGCACCTGATTCAATCGAGTTTTTGGCCGCTTGTTTCAGATTGGGCTGCGACCAATTGACGAAAGGCGTATCATGATTGATCCAGCCGATCGAGATTAGCGGATATTCATGCTGTAACTGCGCGGATACGCGATCGTACAGAGCTTGTCCATCAATTACCCCAGTCAACAATCCTTTCGCTTTTTCGGGGCCACCATGAACCGTTAATATAATCCCAATCTGAGACTCAAAAAAGCCACTTGCTAATGACTGATTCAGAGCTTCCTTAATTTGACACACCAGTAGATCGATGTAGGTAGGCTCAGTCGCAAATGCTGGAATATATCGAATTGTTTTAAATGGGGAATGTTGAGGTTCACGCTCGGATTCAGTTGCTGCAATAACTTCATTAACTTGCTCTACAGCTATTTTGCCTGTGAAGGCAGAATCGACCACCAACAAAGGATAAATTAGCAAATTCTCAAAGCCTTGTTCAATAATATGTGCTACAACTTCTTGCACAAAAGGTTCGCAGAAATAAAAGCCTTTGAACACTTGTACGCGATTTCCCCATCGTTTTTGTAACTGTTCCTCAATCCCAAGACGTTGTTTTTCAAACATCTCATTTTCGGGCGACATAAAATGATGATGCTTGACTCCAAAATTGTACCAATCTTGAAGTGCCAGCAGCGAACCAGCCAGAGGATATAGCCACTTGGGAATCGCCACAAACTGAGATGCGATGTACTTAGTTGCAGCTTGGTTGTAACTACTCAGATCGCGATAGGATTGTACTTCACCATACCCTGCAAGTAGGACTGCAACGCGATCGCCTTTGTTTAACGCAACCTGCTCTGTCGCTTGAGATTGATGAGTAATCATTTTATTCCTGAGTTGAATAGGCTAATTTATTAAACAATCGATCGAGCCAATCGCGAACTAGCAGACGCTTATTGTCAGCAACAAGTATCTTCGCGGTTTCTATCAGCTTTTGGATATTCATTGTGAGTCTATCCTACCTGAACTTCCTGCTCAGTTTGAACCTTTGCTAAAGCCGCTTTGAGATTTGCTTCAATCCACTCCACCTCACCCCAATGCTGGCAGTAAACTAGCAGCTTGCTACCTCTCTGAAGGATGAGATTTTGATTCTAGGTAGCTAGACATCAGGCATTGCTCTCTAAATCTTGGCTTTGAAAAATAGCAGGTGTGTCAAACTGTGTCCAGGAAAGATGGCAGCGCGATCGGCAAGGAGTAGTAGCGGAACATCGCCCCTCGTTCCATAAATTGCTCCATCACCAGCAATCTTTACCGATTACTTTCAAGTATTGCCTTCGCCTGCAAAAGTCCTTGAATATTCGTGCCGCGATCGCTGCTAGCTGTTAAATAGATGCGATCGCCATTGGAGTTAAAGGATACCCTCGCATCTTTGACATTAAAACCTTGCTGTGGTATGATATACACGAATAGAGCAAGATAATGATTAGAATGCTAATAAATAATCAAACTACTCACAGGAATAGCGATCGCCACTTTCCCCTTCACCTCCCAAAAACGATCGCCTTTTAACCTCACAAAAAGCTCGCAGATGAAGGTGTTCAAATTGTCTTAGGAGTAGCGTGTGTTAGCGTAGCGTAACGCACAAAATTGGATTCTCTTGCAAATAATCAAAAGGTGCATTACATTTCATTAATGTCTCCTACAATATCAGCCATCGCACTACATCTATCAGTTTATTATTAGATTATGCCAAATATTAGCCAAATTACTCCAGCCTTGATCGGATTTGCAACTGTTGCTATTGCAATCATTTTAACGAATAATTATAAATTTATCAAAAATTATATTTTTAAAAAACCAGTTGTTTTAAGCTTGATATTTATTAGTTCTGGTTTTATTTTTCAACTTGTTTACAGCAATAGAGTATCCATACAGATCTTTTCAGATAATTACAAAAACCTACTTTCCCTACCGCCAATTTCAATTATTTCAACGATACTAGCTGTATTCTTAGGCAATACTCTTTTGAGGAAAATTGCTGAACAGAAGGAAAAGAAAGAAATTGCTATTCTTTTTGAAAATACTATTGACACTCATATAAAAATTATAAGATTTATTGATTGTTATCTGAAATCAAGTGAATTATATAGTAATGACATTCAAAAAGTTGAAAACCTAAAAAAAATCATAGATATATATTTATCTCAACTAAAAGATGATGTATATTATGAGACAACCTTTAAAAAGGTTGGCATATACAATGAGAATGAAATTGATTTTATTTCTTTATATTCTTCTGAAAAACAATTATTTATTAGCTATTTAAAACGTTTCTTGATAAGGTTAGATAATTGGATAGATGCACTAAAAAATAATCAAGATAATCAAGATAATCAAGGAATTTTGAAGACTAAAGCTGATTTGAGTCTTATTCTTGAAATAACTATTTTTTCAAGTCTTAAGACTAAATTTTTCGCAACTTTATGCCTCTTAATATTTTCTGTTTATTCTAACTCTGAGAAGCAATCCTTGTATCAAAAAGACCTACAAGATATTTCAGATAGTTTCAGTAATCTCATACAAAAAAAGACTTTGCCGTCAGTTGATTTTGTTTTCAACCATAACACATATCTTAATGAGTTAGAAGTGATGAAATTAAAAATTGAAAACTTTCCTGAAACATTAAAAGAAGATATTAAAAGCAAGCTATCTTTCATGTCAACAGTTGAACTCACAGGAATAGCGATCGCCACTTTCCCCTTCACCTCCCAAAAACGATCGCCTTTTAACCTCACAAAAAGCTCGCAGATGAAGGTGTTCAAATTGTCCTAGGAGTAGCGTGTGTTAGCGTAGCGTAACGCACAAAATTGGATTCTCTTGCAAATAATCAAAAGGTGCATTACATTTCATTAATGCACCCTACAATATCGCCGATCGCACTCACAATCGATTTTTTTTAAGTTATAATATTAATTGAACTAAACATCGTGTTTTAATGTATGACAGATCATCAACATTTCGTAACCCAGGCCGTACTCAGAAACTTTTCTTCATCAAACAGGAAAAAAAAAGAGAACCATAAAATATTTGTCATTCTTCACATCAAGAATCAACTTATAATACAATCAAATCCCATAGGTCGAACATTTGCACAAAATAAATATTTCACAACTAATGAAGAAAATTATGATTCATGGTTTAAAGAGATCGATGCTCAATCTCCAGATATAATAGCCTCAATTATTAAAAATGGTGTAGAAAACTTGAACCTTCAGGAACGAGAAAAAATCAATAAATTCATGGCATTTCAATGGCTTAGATGTGTCGCAATCAGAAATGAATCAATTTCGTATTCTAAAATCTTAGGAGAGGATTGTATTAATTGCATTAAAAATATTCATGCTTATCTGTTTACAGATATTGATTTTTTAATCGAAAAATTTAAGAATTTAACATTAAGTAGTGTTAGTCCAAAATCATTAAATATAAAACATGAATACGTTATTAGTGGTTCCCCAGTTTTATATAATGTTTTGGAACCTGAATTCTATTTTCCTATAAGTCCAACTAATTGCTTAAGATTTCATTCTATTGACAGTCGTTTATCTCCACTGGATTCTAGGTTTCTTAATGAACTACAATTCATTAATGGTGAAGGTTATAATGGTTGTCGTGTTGCTGCTAGACATCAGGAAACTTTAGAATATCTTAAAGATACTCCATTAAAATACTGTGAAATAGAAAATTTAGAAGATTCTTTTTGGAAGCGCCTTTTTCTTGAAATGTATAACAAAAATCAAGAAGCTAAAAAAGTTAGTGGTTAGTGCGATCGCTGATCTTGTAGGTTAAGTGCGATCGCCTAAAAATCACGACTCACAGGAATAGCGATCGCTTTAGGGTGAGTTAATGAAATGTAACGCTCCTTATTTTTGTTTGAACGAAAGCATTCTGTTCGGAAATGTAGGGAGTGAGAGATTTTCCAAGCACATCAAGGTAAAAACTTCGCTACACAATCGATCGCACTACTCCACCCTCAACTCGTAGGGCAGCCCCATTAATCGCAGAAGCTAAGGGACTGGCAACAAACGCAACTAACGCAGCAACTTCAGACGTTGAAGCAAATCGCTGAATTAGGGAAGATGGACGCATCTTAGTAAAAAACTCTTTCTCAACTTGTTCGATCGAAATATTTTGATCCTTCGATAATCCCTGGATAAAGTCTTCCACCCCTTCAGAGCGAGTTGGCCCCGGCAATACCGTGTTTACAGTTACATGACTGCCCACGGTTGTTTCCGCCAAACCGCGACTCAACGCCAATTGTGCAGTTTTAGTCACGCCATAATGAATCATTTCGGCGGGAATATTCAAAGCAGATTCACTAGAGATGAAAATAATCCGTCCCCAATCTTGCTTCAGCATCAGCGGCAAATAATGGCGCGAGAGCCGCACACCGCTCATCACATTCACTTCCAGAATGTTCATCCACTCTTCATCGGAGATATCTTCAAAGGCCTTGGAGCCATAAATTCCTAAGTTATTCACCAAAATATTGACTTCTGGTACTTTTTGAAGTAGCAATTCAACTCCGGCTGGCGTTCCCAAATCGGCAGCAATTCCTTGAAGTTTGGCATTCGGCACACTTTGCTGAATGCGATCGATCGCATTATTTACGCGATCTTGCGTTCTGCCATTGACAATGACCGTCGCTCCTTCTTCGGCAAGTGTGGTAACAATTGCCAGTCCAATTCCACCCGTTGAACCACTAACCAATGCAACTTTGCCTGATAGTTGGAGATCCATATTTTTTTAAACCAAATAACGTCAAACAATTCTCTACAACTTGGGTTAAATTAATCGATCGCACCCTAATCCAACTTTACCACCATTTTGCCAATCATATTAAACAGATTATTCGGGCCTGGCTGCGGCTTGTTGTAACCAGAGATGCTGCCACAAGCGATAATTCGGCCGTGCACGCGCAAGGCTGAAAGCGCCGCTTCAAGGGTTTCGCCTCCTACATTATCGAAATAAACATCAATTCCGTCCGGTGCCGCTTGGTTCAATTGTTCGAGGACTGGGCCAGAATTGTAATTGAAAGCGCGATCGAATCCGCATTCTTCTAGCAGAAACTTGACTTTTTCCGCTGAACCTGCTGAGCCGATAACCTGACATCCGCGCAATTTTGCCAGTTGTCCCGCCACACTTCCCACCGCGCCCGCAGCACCCGAAATAAAAATCACATCGCCTGCTTTAACATCTACCAAATTCAATCCAGCCCAAGCCGTCATCCCCGTCATACCGATCGCACCGAGATAAACCGATAGCGGTTGAATTTCGCTGCTGACAGGATGCAACTCTTTGGGCGCTGCGGTGAAGTATTCCCGCCAGCCAAAGTTGGAAGTGACGGCATCACCAGGCTTGAATTCTGGGGCACGCGATTCGATGACTTCGCCGACTGCGCCGCCTTGTAGAACTTTACCTAACTCGAAGGACGGAACATAGGATTTGCTCTCGTTCATGCGTCCGCGCATATACGGATCGACTGATATATAGCGATTGCGAACGAGCACTTGTCCGTCTTGAAGTGGCTTTATTTCGGTTTGGGCGATCGCAAAATTAGCTGCGGTTGGCATCCCGTTGGGGCGGGAGACTAGGTGAATTTCGCGGCTCATGATATCTGTCATAATTTGCTCCTAACCTGTAAAAGTTGACTGTTTGGGTAAGTCCTGTTGAACTCAGAATTATCCAACCAGCTCAACTAACTTGTAATTCGATCAATGTTTGTGTCCCAGCAGCGTCACTAATCCGAAGCGCTACCATCACACCGAGTGAGTTTTGTCCCGTTAAAACTTCAGTTGGTGAATCGATCGTGTGAGCGTAAGTCACCTCATCTTTACCAACTTCAATCACCAAATCATCTCCTTTTCCAGGGCGATCGTAAACCATCGCATGAAGCGGTGAATTCTTAATCAGTTCTGCATCACCGACTTCTGAACCGATGATTTCGATCGAAATACGCCGTCCGCGATTGCCATCGGTAAACTGATCGAAAAATTCACCCCATCGCTCGCGGGGCACAGATTTGTTGATTTCAATCTTGTTGGTCATTTCCATTTTATTCACCATCATGATTCCTGTAAAAGAGTAGTAAAAAGCAATTGAGCATGAGAGGGCTGTTTTATTCTCAGGAAAACGAGGTTTTTGTAGGGTCGTGCCCCCGTGCCGACCCTCTCATCAACCTGACGGACTCTTGGGAGTGGAATACTCCCCTATTGTTGTTAGTTGAAAGCCTTAGACTGCGATCGACATACTCATTTCCTGACTGATTCTGTCTAGCATTTGCTTCGCCTGACTGACATCGTGATTGCTACCTGTCACCAGGATAATAAACTCGCCTGCTTGGATTTGAGTGTCATACTTCACCACCTCATGCTTCGGGATTCCTAAGCCTCCCAAGGCACCAGCCAATCCTCCTACAGCAGCGGTACCAACGCCACCAACAACCGTTCCTTCCAACCAACCCGCCAACACCCCCGCAATGGGGCCAGCAACGACTATAGGAGCCATTCCCGGAATAAACAGCACTCCAGCCCCGGCTAAAATGCCAAATAAACCTCCGACGAAGCTACCCCAATAACCACCACCTGCGGCTCCAGCTTTGGCTGTATCTTTCCAGGTGAGAAATCCGCGCACGTGTTCAGTAGTCTGGTAATCTTTGCCAATTATCGAGAGCTTTTGCATATCGAAGCCTTTTTTTTGCAGATCCAATACAACTCTTTCAGCTTCTGAATGGGAGGGGAAATGACCAACAATTGTATGTGTGTATGACATGAGTTTGTTTCCTTTGTTATTTGTCCGCATGACGGACAAAATTTTTGATTTTTGATTTGCTTTTTATCTTTTAACGTTCGATTTCACCTCGTCGAGTTTCGATTGAATCTCAGCTTTGGTTTCTTTCGCCGTTCACTGAAACTTTAACAAGAATTTCCCAATATAATCTCTACCTTTTGATTGAATATTCACACAAATTTTCAAGCCTAATCTATACCTTTTGAATATTTTAAGAGGATTTTATGACAAACAAAAACAGCGGAATAATTGCCATTATTCCGCTCATAAGCATCCATTCTAAATTAGGTCAAATTTGGCGCATTTGAAAAGCGAAAGTCAGGACACGGCAGTGCCGTGTCCCTACAATTAATCTGCGTAGGGAAACGGCACTGCCGTCTCCTCTTCCTACAATTAATCAGCGTAGGGACACGGCATTGCCGTCTCCTCTTCCTACAATTAATCAGCGTAGGGAAACGGCACTGCCGTCTCCTCTTCCTACAATTAATCAGCGTAGGGACACGGCATTGCCGTCTCCTCTTCCTACAATTAATCGGCGTAGGGAAACGGCATTGCCGTCTCCTCCTTACTTAGTAGTTCCCGCAGCAGTTGTGGCATCTAATCTGGTGCAAATCGCTTTCAAGGTAGCTGCTTCGGCTTCTTCCATCGTCGCCATTGCGAATAAAATCGCTGTATTCGCATAGTCTTCAGCTTTATCGGCTCGATGTTCGAGTTTCTTGACTTCGCGACTCGTCTTCCATTCCTCGACGTTCGACTTCACCTCAGATTCTGTTTCCTCGAATTGAGTTTGGAGCTTTGCCCGATACCGATCAAATTCTTGTTTCTTAGCTTCTAGATTTGTCTTCATTCCGTCAAGTTTCGATTGCAGCTCAGCCTCAGTATTTTTCGTTGCAGATTGAACGCTTTCCTTCAGCAATTTTGCCCGATCTTCAATCGCTTCTAAATTGTCGTGGAGTTGTTTGGTGAAGTTGTCAATTGTCGTACTCATGGTGATTCCTCTAGTTGAGTTTATCGGACTTGTCGATAGTGTTATTCAATTGCCATTGGGCCACAAAAGTCTTTGTTGTTAGTGACCTCATCTACTGGTGAAAGACTGAAACAACTCTTTAATGATTTGATGCTGCTGAGTTATTATTTTCAATACTAGCTTTAAAATGTGAAGGAAATCTGAGGTTTTTGTAAAATAAATATATCGCTAATTTATCACTATAGAGATGTGTTTTGGCGCATCAGAACGGTTGTCAATTCCGGCTGCGCCGGAATGACAAGCGAGGATACGGCAGTGCCGTTTCCCTACGCCAGATAATTGTAGGGAAACGGCACTGCCGTGTCCTGATTTCTCCCAAATACGGGCTGTGGATTGATTATTTGATACCTGATTTTTAAATTTTACACAAGCAACCTTTGCTGCTAGAACTAATGTTTTCCCGTCTCTGACTATGGCCTGACTTTTGTAGTTTGTTTCAACAGTTCAAACCAAAGCAAGCTAATCAATCCACCGCCCAAGCAGATCGCAAGATCGATCGCACTTAGCAGAGAAAAGCTAAACAAATGACGCAAAAACGGGACATACAGCACCAACCCAAGGAACAGCAGTCCCCCACCAAGCACCCACCACAGCGCAGGATTTGGGGATTTCAGTATTTTAAAGCTGAGGTGCGAGGTTGAACCGGGAGCTCAAAATTAGTCCTAAATTTGCCAAAATTAACGTCGTAAACGTTAACGCACGGGCATCAAATTCGCCTTGTCTGCGATATAGGGCGATCGCAAAAATCGCCAGCACGATCGCCAAAATTCCGCCCCCTTGCAACACAGCCAACGAGAGCGTTTTCTTGCCAAATAAAGGTTCTTTGGGGTTGCGGGGAGGGCGCTGCATCACCGTTGCTTCTGCGGGTTCGGCTTCTAAGACGATCGAGCAAGCTGGATCGATAATTAAATGTAAAAATGCCACGTGAACCGGAAGCAATACTAACGGCAACTTAAACAATACTGGAATCAAAGACATTCCGGCGATCGGGATATGAATCGCAATCAGATATGACATGGCTTTGCGGAGATTGTCAAAAATTCTGCGCCCCAGTTTGACTGCTTGGACGATCGACGAAAAATCATCATCTAATAACACTAAAGCCGCAGATTCACGAGCCACATCCGTGCCTCTCTCGCCCATCGCAATCCCGATTTGAGCAGCTTTGAGAGCAGGAGCATCATTCACTCCATCCCCTGTCATGGCAACGACTTCGCCTTTGGATTTTAGGGCATTAACTAACCGCAACTTGTGTTCGGGAACGGCTCGTGCAAAGATATTTGTACTTTGAATCCGCTGCTCTAATTCAGCATCGCTCATGCCATCTAATTCTGATCCGGTGACAATGGCTCCCATCTGCATCAATTCAACTTGACGGGCAATACTTTGAGCAGTTTCTGGATAATCACCGGTAATCATTACGACTCGAATTCCAGCGCTATAACATTCTTGAATCGCCGCCTTAACGGTTGGACGTACTGGATCGGACAGTCCCACTAATCCGATAAATTCAAACGGAAAGTCATGTTGTTTTTCCGGTAAACGATCGATATTCAGCGACGGGTGAGGTGGCAAAAATGGCGGCGGCGCACCAACAAGTGAGGCTTTGGCAACACCTAATACCCGCAATCCTTGACTTGCCATTTGACTAACTTGCGCTGCCATCATTTGCTGCTGTTGGGGCGTGAAATGGCAGAGATCCGCGATCGCCTCCGGTGCTCCTTTTGCCGCAACTTCATACAACTTGCGATCTGCTGACTCCCAAACGTGAGACATTGCCAATAAATGCGGTGACAGCGGATATTCTCGCAACAGTTTCCAATCGCCGTGCAAATGTTCGGTATCCGCCAAATAGCGTGAAGCGAAGCTATCCCGAAGGGAATCGCCCAATTGCTTAAATGCTTTTTCCATTGGATCGAATGGATCTCTTTGGCTTGCCAGAATACAGAACTCAACTAATTGATGAACTGCTTCTGGGAGTGCTTCTGATGAATGTAATCCCAAATCGTAAGGCTGAGGGTTTTCTGCCTGGTTGTAGGCTAACAACTGCTGCACAGCCATCTGATTCTGAGTCAATGTCCCGGTTTTATCCACGCACAAAACAGTTGCGGAACCTACGGTTTCAACGGCCGAGGCGCGACGTGCTAAGACATGATTCTGAGAAATCCGCCAAGCTCCCAAGGCTAAGAAGATTGTCACAACTACCGGAAATTCATTCGGCAAAATTGCCATCGCTAAGGTAATGCCGGCGAGCACTCCTTTAAGCCAATCTCCTGTAGTGAATCCATAGATTACAACAATTGCCACACAAAGCGATAAAGCAATGCCAAACAAACGACTAACCAATCGATTCATTTCCTGTTGTAAAGGCGTCGTTTCTGGCTTGATTTTCTGCAAAGCCTTGCCAATCTTGCCCATTTCTGTTTGAGCGCCGATCGCCTTAACTTGAGCAATTCCCTGTCCCTGAACCACCAATGTGCCAGAATACACAAACGGCAATTCATCGCCTCCGGGACGCGCCATCTCCACGTTACCCACAGCGGTAACTTTGCGAACCGGTAGCGATTCCCCGGTTAATAACGACTCATCGGTTGAGAGATTTGAGCAAGATAGGACGATCGCATCCGCAGACACGCGATCGCCCTCCGCGAGCACCAAGAAATCGCCTCGAACCACTTCTCGCCCCGCAATCCGTTTTCGTTCCCCATCCCGAATTACTAAGGCGCGAGGGCTGGAAAGATCGCGCAGGGCTTCTAGGGCGTGTTCGGTTTTGCCTTCCTGGTAGAGACTAATTCCGGTGATAAAAAAGACGAAACCTAGCAAAATTAGGGCTTCTTGTAAGTCGCCTAAAATCCAATAAATGATACCACCGCCGACGAGTAAGAGAAAAATCGGATCTTGAATGGTGTTCCAGGCGATCGATAACAGATTGCGCGATTGCGCTGAGGGGAGTTCGTTGTAGCCGTCGTCTTTGAGTCGGGCGATCGCATTTTGCTCAGATAAGCCGATCGCAGTATTGGGATCGAAAGTCGCAACCATATTTCTTTTTCCTATGAAATATTAAAAATAGATCGATCTCAGTATTGTCAGCAACAGGCAAGATGCCTGTTCCACAAGAAATTCACTCTTTAGTGGAACAGGCATCTTGCCTGTTCCTAATTGTCAGCAACAGGCAAGATGCCTGTTCCACAAGAAATTCACTCTTTAGTGGAACAGGCATCTTGCCTGTTCCTAATTGTCAGCGACAGGCATCTTGCCTGTTCCACAAGAAATTCACTCTTTAGTGAAACAGGCATCTTGCCTGTTCCTAATTGTCAGCGACAGGCAAGATGCCTGTTCCACAAGAAATTCACTCTTTAGTGAAACAGGCATCTTGCCTGTTCCTAATTGTCAGCAACAGGCAAGATGCCTGTTCCACA
>NZ_JAEQCT010000036.1:0-79685 GCF_020738205.1 Microcoleus sp. PH2017_24_DOB_U_A | reverse complement strand
GGATTATGGTAATTTATTTGCTTTCTATTATGCCATCAACTTAGTCAGACAGACAATTGTCTGAGTATTTATACTGATTGCAAAAGTGGGATGCTCCCCCAGAATTGCTGCTGGAAATGAAGCAATTAGAGAGTTTGAATTTAACCAGCATTGGTTTAACAGAAATTCCAGATGCGATCGGCAAATTACCCAATTTGACAAAGCTTGACCTCAGTTTCAATCAGATTGAAGACATCCTAGAAGTGTTAGTAAATCTTTGCGAAACATTCGGAAAACTGTCCAAACTGAGACAGCTTCACCTCGTTGGCAATCAGATTGCAGAAATCCCGGATGCGATCAGCAAACTGTCTAACCTGACATATCTTGACCTGTTTAGCAATCAGATAAAACAAATCCCTGAAGCACTCACCCAAATGTCCAGTCTGATGCAGCTTAAGCTCAGAGGAAATCAGATAACACACATCCCAGATGCGATCGCTCAACTTGCTAATATTGAATACCTTGACTTAGGTTTCAATCAGATAGCAGAAATTCCCCAAGCTCTCGGCAAACTGTCGAATTTGACTGGGCTTGATATCGGTAACAATCAGATAGCAGAAATTCCCGAAGTTCTCGGCAAACTATCGAATTTGGCATGGCTTTACCTCAATAGCAATCAAATAGCAGAAATTCCCGAAGTTCTCGGCAAACTATCGAATTTGACACGGCTTTACCTCAATAGCAATCAGATAGCAGAAATTCCCGAAGTTCTCGGCAAACTGTCGAATTTGACTGGGCTTGATATCGGTAACAATCAGATAGCAGAAATTCCCGAAGTTCTCGGCAAACTGTCGAATTTGACTGGGCTTTACCTCAGTTACAATCAGATAGCAGAAATTCCCGAAGCTCTCGGCAAACTGTCGAATTTGACACGGCTTTACCTCTGGAACAATCAGATAGCGGAAATTCCCGAAGCTCTCGGCAAACTGTCGAATTTGACAGAGCTTTACCTCGCTAACAATCAGATTGAAAAGATTCCCGAATGCTTAGAAACCCTCCCAAAACTTGAAACACTCGACCTCCGTCGCAATCCCCTGCCCATTTCTCCAGAAGTCCTAGGGCCCGACAACCTGAACGAAGACCCCGGTACTCCCGCCGCCATATTCAACTACCTGCGCCAACTCCGCAGCGGCAAAGTCCTCCCCCTCAACGAAGCCAAAGTCCTCTTCGTCGGCCAAGGTAGCGTCGGCAAAACCTCCCTCATCAACCGCCTCACCCACAACAAATACAACCCCAACCAGCCCCAAACCGACGGACTAAACATCACAAACTGGCAAATTACAGTCAACACCAAACCAGTCAAACTCAACGTCTGGGACTTCGGCGGACAAGAAATCTACCACGCCACCCACCAATTTTTCCTCACCAAACGCAGCCTCTACCTCCTCGTCTCCAACTGCCGCACCAGCGAAGACGAAAACCGCCTCGAATACTGGCTGAAACTGATCCAAAGCTTCGGCGACGCATCCCCCGTCATCCTCGTCGGCAACAAATCCGACGAACAACCCCTGGATCTCAACCGCAAAGCCTTGCGCGACAAATATCCCAACATCAAAGCGATTATCGAAACCTCCTGCCAAAGCGGCACCGGCATCGACGAACTCCGCAGCGCCATCCACACCGAAATCTCCCAACTCAAGGAAGTCTACGATCTTTTGCCACTAAGCTGGTTCCAAGTCAAGCAGCGCCTGGAAAACCTCGACAAAGACTTCATCAGCATCAGCGAATACGCCACCATCTGCGCCACCGAAAACATCCTCGCAGAAACCGACCAAACCCAACTGATCGGACTGCTGCACAACCTGGGCATTGTCCTCAACTTCCGCGAACACCCGATCCTGCAATCCACCAACATCCTCAATCCCCACTGGGTGACAGAAGGCATCTATGCCCTCCTCAGCGACGACGCACTCAAAGTCAAAACCAAAGGCATTCTCACCTACGCCGACCTCAGCCGCATCCTGGACTCAACTAAATATCCCAGCCATCGTTACAATTGCCTCACCGAATTGATGGGCGAATTTCAACTCTGTTTCCCCCTCAGCCATTGCAACGCGCTGACTTTCCTGATACCCGGCATTTTGCCCAAAGAAGAACCGGAAAACACCAAACTCGAAGGCGAAACCCTGGAATTTCAATATCACTACCGCATCCTCCCCGACAGCATCCTCTCGCGTTTCATCGTCCTCATGCACGAGAAAATCCACAACTGCACCCACTGGCGCACGGGGGTAATGCTGGAGTACACCGAAGGCGCTGAGGTGTACAATATCGCCCGAATTAAATCTGACCCGGAAGATGAGAAAATCTCGATCGCGGTTAGCGGGCGGGAATCGACGCGGCGTTCTTTTTTAAGTATGATTCGGGATACGTTTACCAAAATCCACAATTCTTTTGCGAATCTGGAAATCAGTCAATGGGTGCCGGTTCCGGGTTATCCCGATGCCGATCCGCTGGATTACGAGGAGTTGCTAGGATTGGAGGAGATGGGCGAGAATACGGTGCGTGTGGGGAAACTGAAACTTAAACTGGATTTGCGGCCGTTGTTGGATGGGTATGAGTCGATCGAACTTCGGCGCAGAAAGCAAAGGGGCGATAAATTTTTTGATGATGCAGAAGACGGCTATCCTGGGATTAACATTCACGTTCATCAAAACAATCTCGATCGCCGTTCTAAAACATTTAACCAAAATGGTAGCGGCGATAACTTTGGGGGCGATCGAATTCAAGGAGACAAGATAATGGGCAATTCCGATGAAACTCCCTAACGTTGAAACTGCATTTATTGATATTCAGAAATTGCGTGACTATAGCTTAAACATCGAACACGATCGGGGACAACACAAAGCTCGATTATTTCTTGCTATCCTAGGGTTAAGTGCTGAAGATGCCGAAGACCTGCAATTTATCTTGTTAGAAGCGATTCAAATCCATGATGCCATATCCACCAGCCAAGATGAATACGGTCAACGCTATGTTGTAGATTTTCCTCTAACTCGCAATGAAAACACCGCAACAATTCGCAGCACTTGGATTGTCCGTCCTACAGAAACTTTTCCACGACTCACTAGCTGTTATATTCGGAGGTAGATTATGCTAAAGACAATTTCAAAATTACAATTACTTGATGTTGTTGCCATCAAGGAAGATTTACCATCTGGTAATTTACTTGCTGGTCAAGTGGGTACAATTGTCGAGTTTTTAGCTCCAGAAGTTTACGAAGTTGAATTCAGCGACGACGATGGTCAAACTTATGCAATGTTGCCATTACACAGCAGTCAACTGTTACAATTAAAGTACAAGTATACACCAGAAACTACCCCGATGTCTAACAATATTTATCAATACGGTCAAGGTGATAATGTTGGAGGTGATAAAGTTGCAGGCGATAAAGTTGGAGGCGATAAAATTATTAATAATGCCAATACCGCCGAAATCCTGAAACTGATTTCATCAATGCGTGAAAGTGCGACGCAGTTTCCCGAAGACATTCGCGATGGGATAATTATCGATATTGAAGATGTCGAAGCCGAGATTAAGAAGCCTGAAAGCCAATGGAATAAAGCCAGGTTAAAGAAGAGCTTGACTGCGATGATTGGTGCGGCTACTGCGATCGCGATTCCGATCGCAGGGATGACTGATTTTGCCAGTAGTGCGATCGATTTAGGTCAAAAAGTGGGTATCGAAATCAAGCTACCGCCAGCACGCTAAATTACAGCATATTCCATGTATATGTGGTATACACAATTTTCGAGTAAGTAAGGTGCGTCGCTCTGAGATTGTCGCTCTTTTTTTGGGATTCAAGGTAGCGACGCACCCTACAGCTACTGTTGTATTTAGCGGTTAAGAGGTATGATAGTAATAAGTAAGTTATTTATCAATTGATTATGTCGGCCAAAGATGTTTTTCATGAAGTTGTCAAAACAGCTTTGCAAAAAGAAGGCTGGCATATTACCCACGATCCGTTTCCGATTAGTGTGGGCGGTGTAGATATGTCGATCGATCTGGGAGCAGAAAGGCTGATTGCAGCAGAAAGGCAAGGCGAAAAAATTGCCGTTGAAGTTAAAAGCTTTTTGACAAAATCGTCGGCAATCTCCGAATTCCACAGAGCTTTGGGGCAGTTCATTAATTACCGAGCTGCACTGAAAGAAAAAGAACCCGATCGCATTTTGTACTTGGCTGTGCCATTAATAACTTACGAATAATTCTTTCAACTAGATTTTCCGAAAGCAAGAGTGGAGGAAAATCAGCTAAAAATGATAGTTTATGATACAGCAATTGAGGTAATTGTTAAATGGAAAAACTAATCAAATATCGGCAAATTGTACAGCAAATGTTAATGGAGTACGGCAACCGCAAACCTGCCCACGGAGACATTGAAGTCGAGACAATTCTTGATACAGAACGAGATCATTACCAAATCTTCTATGTGGGCTGGGACAAACAGACTAGAGTGCATCACTGTAGCATTCACATTGATATCAAGGGCGGGAAAATTTGGCTGCAATGGAATGCGACTGAAGATGATATTGCTGAAGATTTAGTCATAGCCGGAGTTCCCAAGGAGGACATTGTGTGGGGATTTCAGCCGCCGTTTATGCGAAAGTTTACTGGTTATGCAGTAGAATAGATCGCGAATCATGAAATATGCTTGCTACTTGTTGCTATTAATCTGTTTTTTCGGCGCCGCGCTTCCGGCTGAGGCTTCTGTCTGTCGCAACTATCAAGGGCGCGAGATTTGCATTGTCGATATCAAGCGCAGTGCGAAAAACTACTGGGAATACAGGGTAATTCTGAGTGTTGATGGAGTCAAGCAGCCTCTGGAAGTCTACAATTGCCGCAGCCACAGTACAGTTAAGCAAGATGGCACTGTTTTGGCGTTTGGACAAAACAATCCTGGTGAATTTGTCTGCCGTTTTTTTAATAAGAAATAGAAAAGTTCTTCAATTAACTCTTGTTTTTGTAATCAGATGTGGGAGCATCTCAGTTTTGCATTTACAGTGCGAGCGTCCCCGCTCGCGTGCTTGTAGAAGCACGCGAGCGGGGACGCTCGCACTACCATAAAAAATGCTTCTTGCAAAAGTGAGATGCTCCCTCAGATGTCTTATCTTGTAATGACTGTCTGTCTGTTTTTCTCTTCATTTTTCTTTTATCTTTTTTACGTGCGGTACTGGAAATGGCGGGATTGTATCGAGGCTGCTAATTCTAGCTGTATTACGCCAGATGGCGATGTTCTGATTGGAGGCGGTGCTTTTTGGATAGTTCCAGCAGTTGTGTTTTTCCTGTCTTTTGTTGTGCTTTTATGCTTGAATTTCTGGGGGAAATGTAGAGTTACAGAAAGCGATGATGATAATCAGAAATGAATCATTTTGTTTCCGGCTGTATCGGAATTATTTAACCGCAGAGGGCGCAGAGGACACAGAGGGAGAGATATAGAGAAATGAATAATTCAGATGTTACCGGATTTGATATCATCTAGACTCAATATTGTTCGGGTGTTTTGCATTTAAATTGTATGTTTGGGACGGGCTAGAAGCCCATCCCACTAATGACAATTACAGCGGTACTTGTGTACATCCTAGGGTTAGAATTTGCCGTCAACTGCTGAGACGCAACGTTCGCAAATTACCGGATGTTCGATCGACTCTCCGACATGAGTAGAATAGTTCCAGCATCGATCGCACTTTTGGCCGTCTGCTTTAACTACACCAATCGCCAACTCTGGAGATTGGTAACTGTACGGCAATTCCTGCATCACTGCATTCGATTCTATCAGTTCCACTTCCGAAGTAATGAACAAGTAGCGCAGTTCGTCTACACCGTTGCTACCACTTGCAGAATGGTGGTGTACAGCTATTTCCGCAGGAATTTCTGCTTGGGGCGCGATCGCACTTAATTCTGCTGTCGGGATTTCGGGTGTTTCTGCAAACACTTGTTCGACTGGGGCTGTTTGTGCGATCGCCTGTACTGGTACAAGGGCTGTCTCTACTGGAAGTGAAAGCACAATCTCCTGTGTTTCTACCAGTACCAGCGCCGTTGACTTTCCAAGCACATCTGCTGTCAGCGAATCAATTGTTTGTGCCATTTCTTGGCGGCTTTCTGCAAACAGCAAGTGACGGAAAGCAAACCAGATTGTAAACAAGATACCGATGACTTCAAACAAGCCGCCCAGCAGCGGAATCTGATTCATTGTATCCAAAACCGCCAGGGTTACTCTCCCAGTTATCGCCACAGAAGCTAACAGCCCAAGCGTTACCAGCAATGTTTGGTATTCTGTGAAAAAGTTGCCGGCATAGTTAGGCAAATCCGCCACAAACTGGGCGCTTTTATCTAACATTTCCTGCAAATCTAAAGCAGATGCTTCTGGGGCAGAATATTCTACAATCTCAGAAGCTGCATCGCCCTTGGCGACAGTTTCTTCCTCAACATGAACTGTCTTTTCTGTCAAGACTTTGGCAACACTTGCTGCTTGTGATTCTTGTTTGTCTTGTACTGCTTTGGCTTTCTCGTCTTCTGCTAGTTGGATGGCTGCATTTTGCGATCGCACGTAATCCATCAATCCTTCGCTGCTGGGATTCAAAGCTTGCAATTGCGCTCTTTTGGCGACATCGGGAACGTACAATAAAACCTTAGCTTCCAAAGAAGAACCGATCGCCTTTTCAGTCCTCGCCTGTTCCAAAACCTTGTTAACTTCGCCGCGTATTTGTCGCAAATACTGCCAGCGAG
This sequence comes from Microcoleus sp. PH2017_24_DOB_U_A, assembly GCF_020738205.1. NCBI lineage: Bacteria > Bacillati > Cyanobacteriota > Cyanophyceae > Oscillatoriales > Microcoleaceae > Microcoleus > Microcoleus sp. PH2017_24_DOB_U_A. The sequence continues at coordinate 72,920 of NZ_JAEQCT010000036.1, read as the reverse complement.
TCGCCAATTCTGGATTGTGCCATTTAGCATCTAGTTGCACCCAACCAGCCTCAAATACTGACTTGTACGGTGTTTGATAAGGAATGTACTGCCAAATATCCTCAGCCATGTGACACAACACAGGTGCGATCGCCCGTGCTAAATTTTCGACTGCGATCGCAATTACCGTCTGACAACTGCGGCGGCGGCGCGCATCTGTCGAACTGATGTAAAGTCGATCTTTGGCAACATCCAAGTAGAAATTAGACAAATCCACGGTACAGAAATTCTGAACTGTTTGGAAGAATCGGGAAAATTGGAAACTTTCAAAAGCTTCTTGAACTTCCGCAAAAACTTCGCCCATTCTGTGCAACATATAGCGATCGAGTTCCGGCAAATCCTCGAAAGCAACGGCATCTTTTGCCGGATCGAAGTCGTGTAAATTCCCCAGCAAAAACTTCGCTGTATTCCGAATCTTGCGGTAAACATCCGATTGCTGTTTGAGAATGTTTTTGCCTAAAGGCACGTCGGCGGAGTAGTCTACCGAAGACACCCACAATCGCAAAACATCGGCGCCATATTCCTTGATTACTAACGCCGGATCGACGACATTGCCTTCAGATTTGCTCATCTTCCGGCCTTTTTCATCTAGGACAAAACCGTGAGTCAAAACTGTTTTGTAGGGAGCGACGCCGTTAGTTGCTACACTGGTAAGTAAGCTCGATTGAAACCAGCCGCGGTGTTGGTCTGAACCTTCCAAATAGATATCAGCAGGATAGTTTAATTCCGATCGCCCTTTCGCCACAGCCGCCCAGGAAGAACCCGAGTCAAACCACACATCCATCGTGTCTGTGCCCTTGCGGTAAGTGCGGCCGTCATTGCGGTATGATTCCGGTAGCAATTCGGCGATCGACATTTCCCACCAAGCATCGGAACCGATCTCGGCAAAAATAGCTTGCACGTGCGAGATCGTCTCTTCATTTAACAGAGGTTCGTTGGTTTCTTCGTCGTAAAACACCGGAATCGGCACGCCCCAAGTCCGCTGGCGAGAAATACACCAATCCGATCGATCGCTAACCATAGCCGTGATCCGATTTTCCCCTTGGGCGGGAATCCAATTCACACCGGAAATTGCCTTTAACGCTTCATCGCGGAACCCTTCAACGGATGCAAACCACTGTTCAGTCGCCCGAAAAATCGTCGGCTTTTTAGTCCGCCAATCGTAAGGATACGAGTGAGGATAAGCTTCCTCTTTAATCAAACAATTTGCTTCCGCAAGGGCATCAATGACTGCGGCATTGCCGTTTCCGAGGACATTTAAACCTGCAAACTGTCCTGCTTCGGCGGTGAAATTTCCGTTTTCATCAACGGGGGTTAAAACTGGCAAACCGCAGCGTTTCCCGACGATAAAATCTTCTTGTCCGTGGCCGGGTGCAGTGTGCACCAATCCGGTTCCTGAGTCCGCGGTAATGTAATCGCCACCGGCAACGATCGGGCTTTCGCGATCGAACAACGGGTGTTTGTAGGTGGAACCTTCTAAATCTTTACCTGGGAAGGTAGCCAGGATTTTTAATTCAGTATTCAAAGTTGCCGACAGTCGATCGACCGCATCGACAGCAACTAACATAAATTGTTGTGCAATGTGGGAATTTGCCGGCGGTTCCACCACTGCATACATCAGTTCGGGATTAACTGCGATCGCCAAGTTAGCCGGAATCGTCCAGGGGGTAGTCGTCCAAATCGCCGCCCAGAGGCTCGGCATATAGCGCTTGAGCTTCGTTTGCAGGGATTTTGACAATTTTCTCACGTGAAAGCCGACGTAGATGCTGCGCGAGACGTGGCCTTCGGGATATTCTAATTCAGCTTCAGCGAGGGCTGTTTTCGAGCTCGGACTCCAGTGCACGGGTTTGAAGCCGCGGAAGATGTAGCCTTTGAGCACCATTTGACCGAAAACGCCGATTTGAGCCGCTTCGTATTCGGGTTTCAGGGTTAAATACGGGTGTTCCCAGTCGCCCCAAACGCCGTAGCGCTGAAAGGATGTGCGCTGCTGCGCCATTGTTTCCTGGGCGAAGGCGGAGGCTTTGCGGCGGAGATCGATCGGAGTAAGATTTAGCCGATCGTCCGACTTCATGTTTTGCAATACCTTAAGTTCGATCGGCAATCCGTGACAATCCCAACCGGGTACGTAGCGGACTTTTTTACCGCGCAGCATTTGGTAGCGGTTGATAAAATCCTTGAGAATTTTGTTGAGGGCGTGGCCGATGTGGAGTTGTCCGTTAGCGTAGGGCGGGCCGTCGTGGAGGACGAACAAATCCCCTGGGTTATTGTGCGAAAGGCGATCGTATATTTCTTGATCTGCCCAAAATTGTTGCAATTCTGGTTCGCGTTTGACGGCGTTGGCGCGCATATCAAACTTGGTTTTGGGCAAATTTACGGTGTCTTTGTAGGATTTTGCTTCCATTGTTCAGAAACGTTTTTTGTACTTAGTTGTTAGTAGTTAGCGGTTAACTGAGAGTTGATATCAAGTCCGATTAAATAATCATAATTAAGTTTGTAGTGAGGACTTCAGTCCTGTTTCGTCCTTGAAGGGCACACAACCAGATATTCTAGTATAAGCGATCGACCGCACATTCGCTCAAACCAAATCCGTAACATACCCTCTCCTCTCTAACTCTGCGCCCTCTGCGGCCTCTGTGGTTAAAAAATCATTCATAAATCCAGGTTACGCTACGGAGTCAGCCAACTGAACATTTGACCAACAGTCAGATTCAGGGCTTCAGCAAAAGCCGGGACAGGGATGCGATCGCGCCCCGTTGTTCAAACAGTGTTATGGTGCGATCGGCGATCGACCGCACATTCGCTCAAACCAAATCCGTAACATACCCTCTCCTCTCTAACTCTGCGCCCTCTGCGGCCTCTGTGGTAAAAAAAATCATTCATAAATCCAGATTACGCTACGGGGTCAGCCAACCGAGCATTTGACCAACAGTCCAGTCCCATAGGATTCTCGCGACTTAAAAACCAATACGCTTGGGTGAGAATTGCCATAGCGAGGAACGAAGCAATCGCAGTATCTATTCTTGACAGTTTTATCTCGATTATTTTAGCAATTTGTCAGGTATGTTAGCTAGCGGAGCGATCGTTTTTTTAACCGCAGATATCAGCGGATGAACACAGATGAACGCAGATGGAATTTCATCTGCGTTTATCTGCGTTTATCTGCGGTTAAAATTAGGTTTTCTTCTTCAACCCAAACCCAAATCAGTTACAGCGCCGACACTGCTAGAAGAAACCAACTTAGCGTATTTAGCCAAAACACCCTTAGTATACCGGGGTTTAGGAGCTTGCCAAAGAGCGCGCCGCCGCTCTAATTCTGCATCATCAACATTGAGCTGTAACAAGCGATTGTTAGCATCAATCGTAATTGAATCGCCCTCATTTACCAGAGCAATTGTGCCGCCAACTTGCGCCTCGGGTGCAACGTGACCGACAACCATGCCGTAGGTTCCGCCGGAAAAGCGACCGTCAGTAATTAACCCCACAGAATCGCCTAAACCTGCACCAATAATTGCCGAAGTTGGTGCTAGCATTTCGCGCATTCCCGGCCCGCCTTTGGGCCCTTCGTACCTGATGACAATGACATCTCCGGCTTGAATTTTGCCAGCCAAGATTGCAGCTAAACAATTTTCTTCCGATTCAAATACCCGCGCTGGGCCGGTGATTTGCGGTTTTTTAACACCTGTAATTTTAGCAACCGATCCTTCTGTTGCCAGATTTCCCCGGAGAATTGCTAAATGTCCTTGGGCGTACATCGGATTGTCAAGAGGGCGGATGACATCTTGATCGGCGCGGGGTTCGCTGGGAATATCTGCTAGGGATTCGGCAATTGTTTTACCTGTAATTGTCAGCGCATCTCCATGCAGCAAACCGCGTTCCAAAAGCATTTTCATTACTAGAGGAATGCCGCCGGCTTTGTGCAAATCGGTTGCTACGTATTTGCCGCTTGGTTTGAGATCGCACAATACGGGTACTTTGGCTCTAATTGTTTCAAAATCGTCGAGGCACAACTCAACGCCGATCGCATTTGAAATGGCCAATAAATGCAGCACCGCATTCGTTGAACCGCCGATCGCCATAATTACCGCGATCGCATTTTCAAAGGCCGCTCGTGTTAAAATTTGGCTGGGTAACAACTGTTTGCGAATTGCTTCGACCAAAACTCTTGCAGATTCCGCAGCGCTGTCGGCTTTTTCAGCATCCTCAGCAGCCATTGTCGAAGAATAGGGCAAACTCATCCCCATAGCTTCAAAAGCGCTGGACATCGTATTTGCCGTGTACATTCCGCCGCAAGCACCAGCGCCGGGACAAGCTTTTTGTTCCACTGCGTTGAGCTCTGTTTCGTCAATTTTGCCGGCGCTGAATTGACCGACTGCTTCAAAAACGCTGACGACAGTTAAATCGCGTCCGTTGTGGTGTCCCGGTTTGATCGTGCCACCGTAGACAAAAATAGCAGGAATGTTCATGCGGGCGATCGCAATCATCGCCCCCGGCATATTCTTATCGCAACCGCCCACAGCCAGCAACCCATCCATACTCTGGCCATTGCAAACCGTTTCAATCGAATCTGCAATCACATCTCTCGACACCAGAGAATATTTCATCCCTTCGGTTCCCATCGAGATTCCGTCGCTGATAGTAATCGTACCGAACATCTGTGGCATGGCGCCGGCTTCTTTTGCACCCGCCTGGGCCCGCAAGGCGAGGTCGTTCAATCCCATATTGCAGGGCGTAATCGTGCTGTAGCCGTTGGCAATGCCCACAATGGGCTTAGTGAAATCGCCGTCGCCAAAACCCACGGCGCGCAGCATGGCGCGGTTGGGCGAACGCTGCACGCCCCCAGTCACCGCTTGGCTTCTTAAATTCTCAGGCATTCTCAAACTTCCTTTGTCTGTTGTTTCAGTTGTCTGTTTTTCTGATATCTTGACTCTATTTTTAATTCTCTCAGAATCGCTGACCTTTAGGAGACCGTCTAGAATAGATTCGCACAGCAGTGCCAAAATTCTACAGATACTGAAGCGTACAGGGTGAATACCGTGGTTATCTGGGATGATGTGTAAAACCGATCACTCTAACGTTTGAAACAAAAATTGCGAGGCGAATGACATGGAGGCCGATCGAATTCTGAGGCAATATGCGGCCGGAGAAAGAATTTTTCGAGAGATTAACCTCGCGGGAGCCGACTTAAAAGGGGCAAACCTCAGCGAGGCTAATTTTACCCGAGCGAATTTCCAAAACGCAAACCTCAAAGGCGCTAACCTAACGGGAGCGAACTTGCGCGAGGTGAAATTGGGTGGGGTGGACATGACGGAAGCCAACCTCACCGAAGCCAATCTCATCGGTACCGATTTGACCCGCGCCAATCTCAGCGGGGCTAACCTGGTGGGAGCAAACCTCCGCGGCTCAATGGCGAGAGAAGTCAACATGACTAAGGCAAATTTGACGGAAGCAAATTTGACAGAAGCCAACTTTACCGAAGCGAATTTGTTTGCGGCTAACTTAACCGAAGCTAGTATGATTCGCACTAATTTGATGAAGGCCAATTTGAGTTGGTCAACTCTCAAAGCTGTAAACCTGACAAATGCTATCCTCAGCGATTCGCTTTTAGAAAGAGCCAATCTGACTCAGGCAATTCTCAGTGGGGCGATGCTGAGCAGGGCCAACCTGACTGGTGCAGACTTGCGTCAAGTCACGATGGTTGGAGCTAATCTCAGCGAAGCTAATCTGAGCAATGCTAATTTGAGAGTTGCCAATATGAGTTGGTCAACTCTGCGCGGTGCTAACTTGAGCGGTGCTAATTTGTACCGGGCGAAGCTGTGTTGGTCTAATTTGAGCGGGGCTGTTTTGGTGGAAGCTGTTTTGATTGATGCTAATCTCAATCGAACTAACTTCCGCGATGCAGATTTGAGGCGGGCAATTATGCCTGACGGGGCTACTAATGACTCTCAATAATCTTGAGTTGTGAGTATTGATTAATGTTATTGGTTATTGGTTATTGGTTATTAGCAGCCCCAAGCGAGTAACAAACAACAAATAACAAATAACAAATAACTAATGACTATTAACTAATGACTGTTAGCGAATTATTGATTCTGGGTGCTGCCGGACTGTTTGCCGGTATTCTAGCTGGTTTTTTGGGTATCGGCGGCGGTACGGTGCTCGTGCCGTTGTTGGTGGCTCTCAAGTATGCTCCGGTGCAAGCGGTTGCTACTAGCGGTTTGTCGATCGTAATTACGGCTCTTTCTGGCAGCATCCAGAATTGGCGCATGGGCTATCTCAACTTGAGTCAAGTCGCAGGCATCGGATTTCCCGCCGTCATCACAGCACAAATTGGTGCTTATTTGGCGGGGATATTTCCTCCTTATTTGCTGTTAGTTACTTTTGGGTTGTTGCTGTGGCTGAATATTTATTTGATTGAAGTTCGCAAGCGCCTGACTGCTAAGAAAGTGGAAGAAGAAGGGGAAGGGGAAGACACGAAAGAATCTGGCTCAATTCCCAATTCCCAATTACCCATTACCAATTCCCAATTACCCATTACCAATCACCAATTACCCAACAATTCAAGTATTCTATTTAATCCAACTTTTGCTAAAATTGCGACTGGCAGTGCTGCCGGTTTATTGGCAGGTTTGTTCGGTGTAGGCGGTGGTGTGATTATGGTTCCCTTGCAAATTTTGCTGTTAGGGGAAAGCATTAAAAAGGCAATTCAAACGAGTTTGGGCGTCATCGTGATTACGGCAATTTCGGCGACGGCGGGACACGCGGCGCGCGGGAATGTTTTGTGGGTTGTGGGGTTGATTCTTGGGTGTGGCGGTTTGTTGGGCGCGCAAATCAGCACCAGGTTTTTGCCGAGATTGTCCGATCGCACTATTAGTTTAGCCTTTCGATCGCTCTTAGCAATTTTATCAATCTATATTTTCTGGCAAGCTTGGCAAAAATTTCGTTATTAGTTATTAGTTATTTGTTATTAGTTATTTGCAAGGGTTAGATAGTCTCCGCTATCAGACTATAAAATTAGTTCGTAGTGAGGACTTTAGTCCTCATAAATCAAGGACTAAAGTCCTCACTAAAAACATTTTTTCTTATCGGTAATTGAGCGGATCTGAGATTACTTGCGATCGGTTATTGGCAGCAAAGCCACAAGACAAGGCAAATAACAAACAACCAATAACAAACAACCAATAACCAATAACCAATGACTACTGACTGAGTTTCTTGACGGCGCGAGTCAAGCGCAGCAAATAAGGCTTGACAATTTCTTGATTTTGTCGCTGCAACTCGGAAACTTGCTCCTGCAAGTGCTGAATTTCGGTTTGCAGCGTCGCTGTATCTATTGTCGGTCGATCGAGCAAATCCTGCAATTGCTTCAGAGAACCTTGGATTCGATCCAAGTCTACTTCGTTCGATCGCTCCTGCAACTCTGCTGTAATAGTTCTAACCTCAGTTAACTTCTCGTCTAGCAACAAAAATCGGACGTTGACATTTTCCCAATCATGCTCTCTGAGGGCGCTATTTTCCAGAATGCGGAGTTTTTCCTGCAAATCCGACAGGATGCTGTAGAGTTCTTGAGAATCGGCAGGAAGTGCCTGCGCTTGGCGTTCGAGTGCGGCTACCGCAGCTTGTATGTCGGCGATGGCGCCGGATTCCAAAATACCGAGTTTTTGTTTTAAGTCGGAGACGGTAGAATCAAGTTTGGTAAGTTCTCCAGGTAGTTTCTGAACTTGCTGCGATCGAGCTTCTGCGGAGGCCTGTACCTCTGCGATGGCAGAATTTGCCTTTTGTTGAATTTTTTGCTCAAAACGCTGGCGATTGGCGAGATTCAGCGAGAGTGCTGCGGTTAGCGGGGCGGCAGCGTAGAGAATTTGCCCCGACAATCCCGCAGCAATGGTACCAATCGCTGAACCGGCAATAGAGGCGTATTCTGCCAATTCTAGCCAATCCTGCTGGTTTGGGGAAATTCTCATCGTGGGGAATGATGCGTCTTCGATCTTCTGCATAGCCTTTTAGTCGTAGTCTGATAGATTGCGATACCGACATGATAAGAGCGATCGGCAAATAAATCAGGGCTATTTTTGACACTCCCCACGGCTGTCGCCGGGGGATTCTCCAAGCCGAACTTGGAAGGGATAGGCAAATATCCCCCTAGACCCTTCAAATCAACTACCAATACTAGAGGTGTTGCAGTTGGGCTTACTTTTAGTTTTTCTTTTGCTTTGGGAGTCCATCACAAGCCAGATAGGTACGCTCCTCAACCTGCCATTATTTGCCCTTTCTAAGTATTCCGGTTCTAGCCGGATATCTGAGTTGCCGGGATTTCTCCGTACTAGGATGATTCAACGCGCAGACGGTTATTCATACTCACCCAATTACATTACCATGCTTAGTCCCCAAATACAATATTTACTGGCGGTTAAAACCGCAGACCGACTAATCCCCACGTCTCAAGCCGGGGGCTTGCGTCTAGTTTTCTGGTCAAAATTTCGGGATTATCATATTTCTATCGGCAGCTCTGCTGAATAATTTTTGCTTTCAACACGGCCAGTCTCAGGTAAAATTCAGGATATGTCGATCGCCTAAAAGTTAACCGACAACCGTTAACCGCCGTCTGTCAGGAGTATACAGAAAATGGGTCTCAAGATTATTGAAAGCTACGATAGCAGTTTTGTCCTGGAACCGGATGCTAAAGCCGCACTCTTCCATTCACTAACAGGTGAAAGCTTTCTCCAACAAGTAGCGATGCAATTGCAGTGCTCGCGGATTGAGTTTGCCGAGTTACTTTTTCAGCCAGTCCCTTACAGCAGCGAGACGCCCAAGGGAATGCCTGCGGAATTTGAAAAGTATCACGAATCGATCGATTTTGCGATCGTCAACGTCCCGCCTAATTTCATGTTTCAAGCCAAAATATTTAAACCCAGCCGCCTCTGTGCCGTTTATCGCATTTTCCAAAGTTAGCTAAAGGCTAGTTAATCTGTGGTTTAATCTAAAATCTAAAATCTAAAATCTAAAATCGGATGACAGAAGACATTCAGCCTCTCGCCAGCTTACAATTCATACCATACATTGACTCCGAAGGGAAACTGCCTGAATTTGTCCAGGGTAAAATCGGCGTCTATGCGATTTTCGACAACGATAAAATGCTGCAATTTGTCGGCTATTCTCGGGATACTTACCTCAGCCTCAAACAGCATTTAGTACGCCAACCCGAACATTGCTACTGGCTAAAAGTCCAAACTATCGACAAGCCCAGCCGCACTATTCTAGAAAGCATCCGAGCGAGTTGGATTGCCGAAAACGGTTCCCAGCCCCAGGGCAATGGTACCGATGCTACCAAGTGGAACGATCCCATCGATACCAAAACTGTCATGACTTCGCAAGAAGTAGCAAATTATGAAGGTATAGTCGCCGATGAACTTGCCAAAGATAAATTGTTGAAAAATGTAGCGCGCCGCGTAGAAAATGAAATTTTAGCGCTGCTCAAATCTCGCGGTGTAACTGAAGAAATCCGGTTTAATCCCAAGCTAAAAACTAGCGGCTTGCTGGATTTGAAGTAAATATGCTCTCAGGTTAATTCTCCACAATAAACCCTGTTTGTAGTGAGGAATTCAGTCCTCTCTTTAAGGACTAAAGTCCTCACTACGAACCTTTTTGTAGTGAGGAATTAACTTTTTTATCTAAGGACTAAAGTCCTCACTACGAACCTTTTTGTAATGAGGAATTAACTTTTTTATCTAAGGACTAAAGCCCTGACTGCGAACTTATAACATTTTAAGATTTATAGCAACCGCCACATCGGGTGCGGACACAAATAACCTAATGAATAGAGCCGATATCCGTCAAGCAGAAATGATTTGATTCCCGTACTGTCAACTGTCAACTGTCAACTGTCAACTGTCAACTGCTATAACAGATATCGGAATCTGCAAAATGAACTCTGTCCCCCCGCCGGGAGCAGAAATACAACTGATTTTACCTCCATGTTTTTCTACTATAATATCGTGACTGATTGCCAAGCCCAATCCAGTACCCCGGCCGACAGGCTTGGTAGTAAAAAATGGGTCAAATATCCGGTGGCGCACTGCCTCGCAAATCCCGCAACCGTTATCGGCAATTAAAATCATAACGGACTGAAACTTTTGAGTTGCCAAGTTTGAATTTGGATTGTACAACGCAGGTTCTGAATCTGAACTTACTGAAGTGCTGATGGTAATTTTTCGGGGATAAGGTTGAGATTCCAGGGCATCAATAGCATTGATTAGCAGATTCATAAATACCTGATTTAATAGACTGGCATAACAGGTGATTTTTGGCAGTTTACTGTAGTGTTTTCTCACTTCAATCTCACCGATATTGTTGGCTCCTTTGAGGCGGTGTTGCAAAATAACTAAAGTATTGTCAATGCCTTCATGAATATCCACTGGCTTGCACTTTTCTTGGCCCAGGCGGGAGAAGTTGCGAAAAGACAGCACAATCTCGCTAATTCGAGAAGTACCTTCTTTCATCGAACTTAGCAGTTTTGGATAATCATCTGCAATGAATTCGGGTTGAATTTTTTCCAATTCGCCGACAATTTCTGCCACGGGATGCGGGTAGTAATGTCGGTATAATTTTATGAGGCGAACCAAGTCTTGTGCATAGTCAGCAGCCATAGTAATATTGCCGGAGATAAAGTTGACTGGATTGTTGATTTCGTGAGCAATCCCTGCGGCTAGTTGCCCTAAAGAAGCCATTTTTTCCTTCTGTATTAACTGAGATTGAGTCTTCTTGAGTTCAGTTAAAGTTTCTTCGAGTTGCTGCGCGTAGGATTGTGTTTGCTGCAACAACTGGCGCTGCAAGAGTTGATTTGAGACGCGCGCCAAAACTTCTTGTTCTTGAAAAGGTTTTGTGATATAATCTACACCGCCAACTTCAAAGGCTTTGACTTTATCTAACACTTCATTTAAAGCGCTGATAAAAATGACGGGAATGTCTTTGGTGGTGGCAGAAGCTTTTAAAATTTCGCAGACTTTGTAGCCGTCCATACTGGGCATCATGATGTCCAGCAAAATCAAGTCAGGAGGTGTTGATTCGATCGACCTTAGGGCTAGTTGACCGTCGGGTGCAGTGCGTGTTTTGTAGCCATGCCTCGATAGTATTTTAGCTAGAAGGTGCAAATTATTCGGAACATCATCAACAATTAAAATATTCCCTTTTAAGACGGGAGTTGCTTCGTAATTCATATCTAGTCTGGTAAAATAACCTTTGTAGGTTTGTAGTGAGGACTTTAGTCCTCAAAGTTTGATGAGGACTAAAGTCCTCACTACGAACCCGATCTAATATCATTTTTATTTGGTTGAGGGACGGATGAGAGCTAGTATTTGATTGAACTGAAACTCGTTAGCTAAGGCGGCGAGAGCGCTAGCTAATGGGTCATTTCGATCGCGAATTTGCTCTATTTGACTGAGAATCAGCTCTAAATCGCACTCAATAGTGGCTTTTTCTAAAGCTGTCAGCCAATCCGTTGGTAAAGCTGCAACGTTTTCTGGAGTCGGAGCCTCGATTTGAGTTGGCTCCGGCACACTCTCCGGTTCATCGTAAATGTAACGCACTCCGAGATGTTTGTGGAGGGTGGCAAAGATGTCTGTCTCTCGAAAGGGTTTGTGGATAAAGTCATCCCAATTATTTGATACAGTAACGGTTCGGGCTTCCTCGGCGTTGGCGGCACTCACGGCAATAATGACGGTAGTTTTACCTTTAACGGTGGCTTTAATGCGTTGCGTGGCTTCACCTCCATCCATTACGGGCATCCACATATCCATAAAAATTAAGTCCGGCTCAAAACTCGTCCACACTTCAATGGCTTCTACACCATTACAGGCTTCTTTGAGCTCAAAGTCAAAGGTTGCAAGGATTTTGAGCAGTAGTTGGCGGTTGTCCTCGCGATCGTCCACAATCAATATACGATAGCGCGGTTGGTTGGATTCTAGGGCGATCGCCCGACGCGACGGCTGTACCAGTTCAATCGCCGCCGCCTCAACTGCGCTGACGGGGATATCAAAGGCGAAGGTGGTCCCGTGTCCTACTTTACTGCGTACAGTAATGATGTCGCCCATCAGCTTGACAAAGTGTTGGCTGATGGCCAGCCCCAAACCGGTTCCCTGCTGAGATGTTTTTCCTGTTTTGGTTTGGACAAAGGCTTGAAAAAGCTGGTCTAACTCATCGGGAGTCATGCCGCAGCCTGTATCTTCTATTTCAAAATGTAATTTGTAATTGATTGGTAATTGCTGATTTTCCTGTTCAATTACCGAACTTACTCTTACTGCAATGCCTCCTTCCTTCGTAAACTTAATAGCGTTAGAAAGCAGATTAATTAAAACTTGGCGCAACTTAACTTGATCGGCGTGCAAATATTCTGGAATATTCCTAGAGTAGCTAAATATTAACTCCAATTGTTGCTCGCGCGCCTGAAGTTGGAACATCTCTTCCACCTCGTTTAGCAGTCTGCTTAATTGAAAGTCTGTTGGGTTGAGTGTAATGCGTCCTGCCTCTATTTTGGCTAAATCTAATATTTGATTGATCAGAGTTAGCAAGTGTTCTCCGCTGCGGTTGATGATGCCGATATTTTCCTGTTGTTCGCGGTTGAGGTTGGCGGATCGCTGCATCAATTGGGAGAATCCCAGAATTGAGTTAAGAGGGGTGCGTAATTCGTGGCTCATGTTGGCCAAAAAAGTGCTTTTCGCGAGGTTGGCTGCTTCTGCTGCTAAGGCGGCTTGTTGGAGCTGTACGGCTTGCTGTTGAGTGGCTTCGAGTAATTGAGCTTGTTGTAAAGCGACTTCGAGTTGAGTGCTAATTTGCAGCGCGATATTGATTTCTGCTGCGCGCCAAGTGCGGGGCCCAGAATTTTGATAGCTGGCGAGCAAACCCCAAAGTTGACTGCCGCAGAATATGGGGCAAATAATGTAGGCTCTGGCTTGAAATTGCTCTAACACTTCCACGTAACAAGGAGTAAATCCAGCAGTGTATATGTCTTCAACCATGCGGTAACAAACACCTATATCGTAGATACCGCCTTGATTTTTTTGTAGGTAGGTATCTCGTACTCCTTCACCGCAGGCTTGTAAGTTTGTCGCCGCACAGCGAAAGTCGGTGGCGAGATTGTTTGGTAAATTAAGTTCGTCCAATTGTTGTATCACAGATATCCAGCCCTCCCCCATTGACTCGGCAACAAATTCGCCACTCCAATCTGGATTAAAACGATAGATAGCGACTCGATCGCATTTGAGTGTTTCTCGCAATTCTGAGGTTGTGGTTTGGAATATGGTATCAATATCTAAGGACTGACGGATGCGATCGATCGATCGCCCGATTGCTTGTTCCCGCTGGGCGCTTTCTCGCAAAGCTGCCTCGGCTTGTTTGTAAGCGGTAATATCCAAGACAGTGCCAAACCAACGGAGCAACTGCCCTTTTTTATCAAAAACGGGTTTCCCTCTGACTTCCATGTAAGTGAGCGAGCCATCTCTGCGGATCAGGCGCAGAGCGAGTTCAAAGCTTTTTTTACTGATCGATCGCTCCTGAAGCATTGTTAGATAGGGCGATCGATCTTCGGGATGAAAACGATCGACTAATTCTGGGGTTGCTACGGGTTTTTGAGTCGGTTCGATCTCGAACATACGATAGAGTTCTTCACTCCAAGTGCTTGTTGCTTGGCCTATATCGTATTCCCAACTGCCAATCCTGGCAATTTTTTGGGCTTCCAGCAGTCGGGCTTCGGCCAACTGGCGATCGCTAATGTCCCTGGCTACCCAAACCACAGAGCGATCGGACAATGGCGAAATTTTAGCAGCAAACCAAACTTCTTGGTTGTTAATCTGCATCCTGTAATCAAAATTTATAGTTTGCTGGGTTTCTAATGCCTCTTGAACTTGAGTGAAATAAATGTCTTGGGAACTCTCACTAAAAATTTGTTCGAGGATAGAGTCGAGCTGCTCTGTCTGAGTGTAGTCTTGAAAAATTCCCCTAGTTGGTATAACTTGAATTGTTTTTTCTGGCAATTCTAAAATTAGTATAATATCTGCAATTGACTCAAATATTTTTAGAATTCTTTGAGTAGAACTGTCAAGTTTTTGTTCTATCAATTTGCGTTCGGCAACTTCCTCATGTAATAGTTCGTTAGCACGAGCTAGGTCAGCAGTACGTTCTGCAACTTTGGTGGCTAAAGTGCTATTGTAGTCAGTTAATAGTTTTTCAGATTGTTTGCGCCCTGAGATGTCACTAAAAGCATTGATGGCATAAATAATCTTGCCGCCTGCATCGAAAACTGGTGTGGCGCGCACCTCAAGCTTAATAATTTCCCCATCTCGATGAATTTCTAAATCCTCAACAAGTACCGTTTCACCCCGCAGCGCTCGGAAGGCAGGAATTTTTTCAGTTGGACAAAGCTGGTTTTGGTGGTAGATTTGATAAACTTCTGCCATTTTTTCTAAAGTCGCATCGGGAATATTTTGTACGCCGCTCAAACGCTTGGCAGTTTCGTTTAAGTAGACGACTTTACCCGAGGCATCGTGGATAGATATCCCGGCTGGTATGGCTTCTAAAAATTGCTTGAGTTGGCTCTCGCTTTGCGCTAAAGCTTCTGTTAAAGATTTTTGTTCGGAAAAAGCCTGTTGCAGTTGCTCTGCCATCAGATTGAAGGAATTGGTGAGGTCTCCGAGTTCATCGAAGCGTCTAATTTCTAAAGGTTGATGCCATTCTCCTTTTCCTAGATTTTTGGCGGCGGTATTCAAGCGCAGAATTGGCTTTATTACCCAACGGGCAGTCAACAATCCGATCGCGATCGCCAACACCAGCGTACCGACGCACAACCCCAATGTATTGCGGGTATTCGCTTCAATGCGAGCCATGAAATCCGACTCTGGTACCACCACCACAATCAACCAATCCAAGCCATAGGCATCTCCATAAGGAGCGACGCTGACAAACTGCCGAGATCCATTACTCGTCATGGTAAATTGCTGAGCTCTATCCAGCGAACTTAAGTTGGTAAAGCGGTTGGTGAGTTGCCGAGCAATGTCTCGGGTGCGGGTATCCTGGCTGTTGGTGGCTAGCAATCGCGTGGGTGGCTGTTTTTCTTGCTTGACAAAGGGTGTTTCTAGGGTGGATGTAGCAACCAGATTGCCCGATCGCTCCATAATAAAAGTCTGTCCCGATTTAGAGAAGTAGAGGCGATCGAGAAAACTGCTAATTGCCGACAGCGCATAATTTGAAGTAAAAACCCCCCGCCATTCGCCAGCATCCTTGATGGGAGACACCGCAAAAATTCCTAACGTCGGCATAGCGTTGAAAACAACAATTGGCGACCAAGTTTGTTTGTTGGAGGCTTTGGCCTGGCGAAACCAAACTGTTTCGCGGTTATCCATAGGGATGCTATAGAGCAGTTTTAGGGGATTGCCTTTGGAGTCAACCGAGTAGTATTGCATTTTACCCAAGTCGGTACTTTTCATACTGCAAAAAAAACGCGTACCGATTGAGAATTTCTCCCCTGTCTCTTTTGTGACTTGTTGCACAAATTCCTCGCTCATCAGGCGCCCGTACCCAATTTGTTCTCCTCGCTCATTGACAAAAAAGCTCGATTGCAGAGCGGGGTTGAAGATTATTTGCTGCCAAAGTTGCTGTCGCAGTTGCTGAGTGTTGTTGAGGTTCAGCATTTCTTGTTCTACTGCTAGACGGTTGGCTGCTACGGCATTCTGGGGGGCGTTGAGGTAGTTGCTGAGCCGATCGCCAATTCGCTCTCCTACTTGTTCCATTAACTGCTGTGCTAGATCCTCGACGGATTCCCGGCTGCTTTTGAAAGAAAGATAACCCACTAGCCCGACAGCGCTGACTGTTAGCAACACAAAGGGAACAATCAGAACTGTTCGCAGGCGAGGTTTGCTGAAAATTTCGGCGGCTGCTGGGTGGTTGAGGGGATAAATCGGCATGGCGCGATCGAGGAGTTGGGCTGGCGATCGAATTTTAACTTTTGCAGTCTTCTGCGAGGTTAATTTCTAGGTATGTAGTTGCGCTTAAGCGCTCTTGATTTAGGTATGTAGTTGCGCTTAAGCGCTCTTGATTTAGGTATGTAGTTGCGCTTAAGCGCTATTTAGGTATGTAGTTGCGCTTAAGCGCTCTTGATTTAGGTATGTAGTTGCGCTTAAGCGCTCTTGATTTAGGTATGTAGTTGCGCTTAAGCGCTCTTGGTTATATGTAAGCTCAGAGCGCTCAAGCGCAACTACGTACCTGGAGGAGCGCTTAAGCGCAACTACGTACCTTTCCGGAGCGCTCAAGCGCAACTACGTACCTTTCCGGAGCGCTTAAGCGCAACTACGTACCTTTCCGGAGCGCTCAAGCGCAACTACGTACCTTCTGTTAGTGTAAGGTTTTTAACTGAGCTAAAACTGTGGCGAATCGAGCAGAATCGATCGGCTTTGCTAAGTGTTCGTCGTAACCGGCCTCGATCGCCCGATGCCGGTCTTGTTCGCTAGCATAAGCTGTCAGCGCCACAGCGGCCAAGCGCTTGATTTTGTCAGATTCGGACGATCGCACTTTGCGGATTAACGAGTAGCCATCCTCAACCGGCATCCCGATGTCGCTGACTAAAATATCCGGCGGCGACTGCTGTAAAATGTCGATCGCCTCTTGGGCTGAAGCAGCAGCCATCGCCAGAGCCCCCAACTGTTTCAGCGCCAAAACCAAAAACTCGCGGTTGTCGGGTTCGTCATCAACTACCAATACCTTTAAACCAGCCAAAATACCAGGACTCACGGCAGCTAATTGCCTTTCCTCTATCAACTGCGGCTGCTGACTCCGACGCTGTTTCAGGGGCAGCATTACTGTAAATGTCGCCCCGAGTCCCTCTCCGGGACTTTCGGCGCGTACAGTGCCGCCGTGAAGTTCCACCAAGTGCTCGACGATCGCCAATCCCAGTCCCAAACCCCCGTAAGCCTTAGTAATTGAGCCATCTGCTTGTCGGAAGCGATCGAACACGTAGGGCAGAAACTCAGCAGAAATGCCTTTGCCGGTATCGCTAACAATAATTTGTATGTAATTAGGTGATGGGGAATTAGCAACAGCTACCGCAGACAAACGCAGTTGGACTGTTCCCCCGGATGGCGTAAACTTGACGGCGTTAGTCAGCAAATTCGAGACTACCTGCTGCAACCTCTGGGCGTCGCCCCACATCAAACTGATTGCGGGGTCAAATTCCGAGGAAACAGTCACAGACTTAGCCTGAGCGGCGAAACTGACACAATTGAGGGCAACTTCGATCGTCTTTGTCATGACGAACCAGCCGGGTTTTAGAACCAGCTTGCCTTGAATAATCCGGGAAACATCGAGCAAATCTTCGACTAGCTGCGTTTGCACCCTCGACTGACGCTCGATCGCTTCCAAACCGCAAGCTAAAGAATCTGGTGTGTACGGGCGGGTGCGGAGCATTTGGGCCCAACCCAGAATTGCGTTTAAAGGCGTGCGGAGTTCGTGGGAAAGAGTGGCTAGAAACTCGTCTTTCCGGCGGTTGATGGCTTCTGCTTCTGCCCGCGCGGCTTGTTCGCGATCGAGCAACTGAGCGAGTTCTGCCTCGACTTGCTTGCGATCGCTGATGTCGGCGACGATCGACATACAGTTAATGTTACCCTTGGCGTCGCGGACTGGAGTTGCCCACAAACCGATGTCGATCGAGGTGCCGTCTTTTCTTTGGCGCTGGGTTTCCATGCCGGCGATCGCATTTCCAGCGCGAATTCCTTTCAAATTCTCCATAAATTCCTCCCGCTTGTCTGGGGGAACGCTGGGCAAAAATTTACCTACCGCCTCGGATTCTGGCCAGCCAAAAATCCTCTCTGCCGCTGGGTTCCACATTTTTACAATGCCGTCCTCGGCGCCGAAAACGGTAATTGCTAGGGGACAAGCCTGGATCAAGGCTTCCAAAGTTTGATTGATTTGCGATCGCGCCTCTTCTGCTTGTTTGCGATCGGTGATATCGACGTTCACGCCGATAGTCCGCAGGGGCAAACCGCGCTCGTCCTGAAACACCTTAGCCCTGCAAGCAATCCAGGCGACGCTGCTATCCGAGCGGCAGATGCGGAACTCGATGTTTAATTCCTCGCCGTTCGTCGCCGCAGCCAGTACCTGCTGTTCGGTGAAAGTGCGATCGTCTGGATGCACCATTGCCAGCAAATTTTGATAGCTGCTCTGGAAACCGCCGGCAGGCAGCCCGTACAAAGCCTCTAACTCCGGCGTACACGCGAGTTCGCCCGTTTGGACGTTCCATTCAAAAGTTCCGATTTTACCTGCTTGCTGAGCGATTTGCAGCCGTTGTTGATTGTTTTTGAGTTCTGCTTCCACCCGCGAGATTTCGGTCAAGTCA
Source organism: Microcoleus sp. PH2017_24_DOB_U_A (assembly GCF_020738205.1). Classification (NCBI taxonomy): domain Bacteria; kingdom Bacillati; phylum Cyanobacteriota; class Cyanophyceae; order Oscillatoriales; family Microcoleaceae; genus Microcoleus; species Microcoleus sp. PH2017_24_DOB_U_A. The sequence continues at coordinate 54,508 of NZ_JAEQCT010000036.1, read as the reverse complement.
ATGTAGAATCCGACGATCGTCTCTGGTTCGCCCTTGTCAGGGCACAAAGTCGTCGCGCCCATCAGCACCGGCACGCGGCTGCCATCTTTGCGGATGTACTCTTTCTTAAAAGGAGTTGCGACTCCCGACGCCCGCAGTTCCCCGGCCGCCCGGGCGTCGAGGTGGAGGTATTCGGAGGGGGTCATATTGTCCCACCGCATTTGACCGGAGAGCACGTCTAAGCGAGTATAGCCCACCATGTTGAGCAGGGAGTCGTTGGCGTAGGCGATGCGGCCGGTAAAATCGCCGATCGCGACTCCGAAAATATTTGAGTCTAACAGTCGGCGGAATAAAGCTTCGCTTTGCTGGATTACCCGTTTTGCTTGGTTGCGATCGGTAATTTCGGCAACCACGCTGCTGACTCCCAACAGCGTTCCCGATTCATCGATCACGGGGTAAAAGCTGACTTGCCAATCCCGCACAACTCCCGGCTGTTGAAGGGTTTCGGCCTTAAGTTCCATGTCGAGTACGGGGGTTTGCGTAGCGAGCACTTGGCGGTAAATCGGCTCTACCAGATTGGCAAGTTCCGGTATCGCTTCTCTGACGGTGCGCCCGATGTGATCTGCGATCGTGCGGCCGTTGATCGCAGCGAGGCATTCGTTCATGCGGATGTAGCGCAAATTGGTATCGAGAAAGCACAGCCCGACTGGTGTGGTGTTGTAAACTAAGTCGAGTTCTGCTAGTTGGTTGCTAATGCGAATTTCGTTTTCTCGGATCTGGTTTTGAGCTTGTTTGCGATCGGTGATATCGACCACGAAGAACGATCCTTTGTCTGTGCATCCTTGCAAGTGTCCGGCGCCGACGAAAACTGGGAAGCGCGAGCCGTCTGAGCGGATGTATTCTTTTTCAAAAGGCTCGCAACTTCCTGATGCTGCGACTTGGGCGAGGGCTGCGCGATCGAGTTCTGCGTATTCCGGCGGCGTGATATTGCTCCAGTGGATTTTTCCTGAAATTAAGTCTTCTCTCGTATATCCAATCATGTCCAGCAAGGCGTTATTAGCTTCGGTAATTTCGCCGCCCGCCTCCCAGAAACCAATGCCGATCATGTTAGAATCTACCACGCTGCGGAAGCGCATTTCACTTTCCCGCAAAGCTAATTCTGTTTGTTTAGCTGCGGTAACATCTGCGATAATTATGCCAGCGCCGATGATTTCTCCCCTTTCATTTTTCACCGGGTAGTAGTTGGCGAGCCAGTAGCCGAAATATCCGGGTCTTCCCCCATGTTCGCCGCTGACTTCTACATTTAAAACAGGTTCGCCGGTTTCTAGAACTTGCTGAATTATTGGTGCAAACTCGGCAGCGGATTCTGGCAACAATTGGCGGTAGTCTTGACCGAGATGCTGTTCTGCTGTCAAACCGTTGAGTTCTGCTAATACTTGATTGATGCGGATGAATCGCATTTCGCGATCGAGAAAGCAAATCGCTAGGGGAGATGCTTCTAACAGCGAGTCAATTAAGGCGAAGGATTGCGATGTTTGAGCTAGTGCTTGCTGCGCTTCTGCATAAAGTCTGGCGTTGTCCAGGGCGATCGCCACGCGGTATGCTAAATCTTCTAGCATTGCCATATCTTCTGCACTGTAGCGGCGCCCCAACTTTGAGGTAAAGCAAGTGATCGCACCCATTACCCGCCCGCGCGCCTTCAGCGGTACGCAAGCGTGAGAACCGATATTGAGCGATTCCCTACGGGATAGCTTCGCCGCGCGTAGCATTTCAATTTCTGCTGCATTTTCGGCTGCTGCTGCTAAAATCTCCTCATCCACTTCGGCAATTAGTTGGGATTTGCCGGTGCGAATTACCAGCGGATAGCCGTTAACAGCATCAAAGGCGATCGGGCTGCAAACTCTCAACTTATTAATCGTATCAACCGTAGAGGCTTCTGCGTGAGCCACAGCGACTTTGCGGACTTTTGAGTCAGTTTCGGTCAAATGAATGCAGCACCCATCGGCAACAGAATTAACTGCTAATTCAGCGACATTTTGCAGCACTGTTTCTCCGTCAAACGCAGCAGCCAAAATTTTGCTAACTTCTGCCAAAAATGCCGATCGCTGCTGTTCTATTTGGGCTTTTTCTCGGGCTGCTTGCTCGGTTGCCAACTGCAATCTTTGACTTTCTGTAAGTTTGAGTTCTGTGATATCGCGGGCAACAATTAACGCCGATTCTGGTACGCCGTCTTTGTCAAACTCTGGAACTACGCGAGATTGATAACTTCTGATGCCGTCGGTTGAGTAAGCCTGAAATTCGATGACTTCTTCTCGACCAGTTTCTAGCACTTTGCGGAGAGTTTCATCCCACCTCTGGCAAAGTTCCGGCGGCATTCCTATCTCTTGACTGGTTTTCCCGAGGAAGAATGAAATTGGTTTTCCTTGAGTTCGGGCAACTGCTTCGTTGACATAAATATAACGCAGTTCTTTATCGGTGCGGATAATCACATCGGGCGTATTTTCTAGCAGCGTTCTCAGTTGCTGTTCGCTGCTAGACAAAGCTGCTTGTGTTTGCTGTCTTTCAGTAACATCTCGCACCGTGCCCACGTGTCCGATAAGTTCCCCACAGTCGGAGAACATCGGCGCCGAACCAACATTAATCCAGCGCACAATCCCCTCTGCTGTTTGCAGGCGATACTCGATCGCATATTCCCCAAGTTCCCGAGTATAATCCAGCCATCGGCTCAATACGCGATCGCGGTCTTCCGGGTGAATGCAATTCTCCCAACCATCTCCTAAAAGTTCTGCCAAACTCAAGCCACAAATCGCCTGAGTGCGAGGGTTTGCATAGGTGTAGCGCCCCTCAAAATCTGCCATAAAAATTCCCACAGGCGAACAGGAACTTAAACAGCGAAATCGTTCTTCTTGAGCTTGCAGCGCTTCTTTAGCTACTGTTAGCTCAGCCGTGCGCTGTTTGACGCGGTTTTCTAGCTTGGCGTAGGATGAAGCCAAGGCTATTTCTGCTAATTTGCGATCGGTAATATCGATACCACTTGCGATCGCATATTCTACCAAGCCATCAATACCCAGCATCACTGTATTCGACCAAGAAATGAAGCGCTTGGATCCATTTTTAGTGCGCCAATAGTTTTGATATTCGCTGTAAACAACTTCTGCGTTTAGATTAGCAAAAACTGTTTGAGCTGCCTCAACTTCTTCCGGAATCAAGAACAGATCCCAAACATATTTATCCAGAACTTCTGCTACCGAGTAGCCAGTTGTTTTTTCGCAAGCTTGGTTGAATCGCACAATCCGTCCTCGACTGTCGAGAACTACAATCAAGCAAGCTGTGGTATCAGTTACTTTTGAAATAATCTGGCGTTCTATTTCTAGTTCTTGTTCTGCGGACTTTAAACCAGCATACCAGCCGCCAACCATTGCAGCGGCAAGAAGTAAGATTGCAGGAGTTGCCTGAAGTGCAAACAGTAACAGAGTTGTCAGCAGTAAGGCCGTGCCTGCGGTAAATGTAGCAATGCTGTAAGATTTAATGGGTAAAGGCAAGACCTGAAACCGACTCATTTTTTTTTGACCTGTAGCGATGGCGCGATCGCACTATTTCTGTTTGTGCCTATAAAACAACATGGTTAAAAAAAATTATGTGTTTTTTCTATACCAAACCACATTTGTCGGCGCCGTGCCATCTTCCCACAGACAGATTTTCTGAAGTCAGTTAACAGTTGACAGTTGATAGTAGTCATTAGTCATTAGTCATTAGTCATTAGTCATTAGTCAGTAGGGGCGGTGGATGGTGCGTGCCCGCCCTCATCAGTCATTAGTCATCAGTGCTGTCCCCGCTCGCAAACCTTATCATCAGTCATCAGTCATTAGTCACAGAGAATCAGAAAAATACTCCCAATCTCCCCCTCTCCCAATCTCCCCCTCAGGAGCATCTCATTTTTGTAAAAAGCATTTTTTCTTTGAGTGCGAGCGTCCCCGCTCGCGTATTTTACAATACGCGAGCGGGGACGCTCGCACTATAATAAATGCAAAACTGAGATGCTCCCTCCCACGTCTCCCCTTTCTCCCCTTTCTCCCCTTTCTCCCCTTTCTCCCCCTCTCCCACTCCCCCCCTCTCCCACTCTCCCCATCTCCCACTTTCCCCTTTGTCCACTCGTCGAAACCAAGCAATTGATGCGCGCAGCAGCTTATGATAAATGAAGAGACAAACTGGATAAGTTGATTTCTGGGAGGAACTTACGATGAATCACAAGCTGGCAAAAATTATCGGATTATTTTTCGCAGCCGCCATCGTCTTCGGATTCATCGGTTACGCGGTGCAAAATCCCAACTCGGTCACCAACTCAGTAATGTCGATCGGCTTTCCGAATCTTACTACAGCTACCGCCAGCGCGATCGACAACCAGCGCAACCAAATCTATCTCAACGGCACCTGGCAATTTGTCCCCGCCACAGGCAACCCCCAAAGTCCCCCCGCCTCCCCAAATTGGGGCTCCATCCAAGTACCCGGAGACTGGCAAGAAGAAAAAAACGAATTCATACCCGGAATCATCACTCGCGGCACCGGCAAAGACTGGGAAAACTTCAACAGCAAACAACTATCAAAAGCTTGGTATCAGAAAAAAATAGACATTCCCGGCGAGTGGAAAAACCGCCGCATTTTTATCGACTTAGCCCGAGTCAGCACCGATGCAATTATCTTTGTCAACGGCATTAACTGCGGTCAAATCGAATGGCCCTACGGCAATATTGAAATTACCAAAGTAGCCAAACCAGGTCAAAATACAATATCTATTTTAGTCGCAGCAGTCTCCGACGAAAAAGACAAAGCCGTGATCATGAGTCCCACAGAAATATACACCACAAAATCCAACTTGCAATCGCGGGGAATCATCGGCGAAGTCAGGGTTCTTAGCGTGGCCCCAGGCCCGCTAGTTAGCGATGTATACGTCCAAACTTCCACCAGAAAAAAGCAAATTAAATTAGATGTAGAACTCAAAGACATTACCCAAAACGGTCAAGTTCAGCTTGTAGCGCAAATGCTCGACGAAAAAGGCAAAGTCGAACAAAAATTTACAGGCACTGCAACCGTTCAAGCCAAACCAATTCAAACCGTAAAAGTCCAGTGGGATTGGCAAAGTCCCCGCCTTTGGGATGCCGGCAAACCCAACCTCTACACCCTGCAATTAGAAGTAACAGGCAGCGGCATTAACACGCAATACAACCAACCGTTCGGCTTCCGGGAATTTTGGGTACAAGGGCGCAAATTTTTCTTAAATGGCACCGAGTTTCGCCTGCGTCCCGCCTTGCATTCCGATACATGGGAAGGTGGCACAGTAGAAGTTTCAGACAGTTTAATAGACGCCTATGTAAAAGCTGGTTTCAATATAGCAGAAATCTGGCCTTGGAATCACGACGAACGGGGTAGATGGCACTTCCGAGAACTATTTTCCGAACGCGCAGACCTCAAAGGTTTTCCAATTATGGCGCCCGCATTAGATATTACTCCCATAGCTTGGAGCGAACAATGGAATAACCGCCAAATTATCGATCGCTGGAAAGGGCGAATGACAGCAGAAATGCGCCGCTACCGCAATCATCCCTCAGTATTAATGTGGGCAACAAGTCCCAATTATTTCGGCAACGGTGACGACCAAAATCCCCGCCGCATCGGCAAGAAAACAGTAGAAGGAACAATCGGCCCCGTCGAAGACCAGCGTTTGCGGGCAAAAACCCCCCTGGGAAATGAAGCTTTTGCTGCTATGAAATCTGTAGACCCAACCAGACCTGTAATGGTACATCAAGGCGGCACTTTTGGCGATGTTTATTCGCTAAATTCTTATTTAAATGTGATGCCGTTACAAGAAAGGGAAGAATGGATTTCAGAGTGGAGTAAAACCGGAGAAATGCCCTACATGGTAGTAGAATTTGGCACGCCTCTGCACGCGACCATGATGCGGAACCGCCAAGGTTTTGATAAGGTGATTGTTAGCGAACCTTGGATGACTGAATTTGCAGCAATTTACTTTGGCAAACAAGCTTACGACTTAGAAACTCCCACTTATAAACGTAAAATTCGCGAGCAATTTGTCAAGGATATGCAGTATAAAAGCTGGCACATGAGCAAGGATTTAGATTTTGCACCTGCTTTTCAAAAGTTGCAGTATTTATTCAGTACGAATACTTGGCGGACTTGGCGGACTTTTGGAATGTCTGGGGGCATGATTCCTTGGCAGCAAGGACACGGTTGGGATGTTTCGGATGCTGGCAGAACCAAGGTAGATCTGGGAGGATTTCAATCGGGTCGCCGAGGTGTTTATTTGAAGCAAGTGTCCAACAATCTGATGCATCATTTGCAACCAGAAGCTTACAAAATTTATCCGGCAGGGGAGGCAATTATGAAGAATAACGGCCCGACTTTAGCTTGGATTGCTGGTGCTAATCAGGCTTTTGCTGCCAAAGATCACAGCTTTTTTGCAGGCAGCAAATTGGCTAAGCAAATAGTATTAATTAACGATACCAGAGCGCAGCAAGATTTTGCATTAAATTGGCGAGTTATGGTCGGGGGAGAAGAGGTAGCAACTGGGGAGAAGAAGGGGAAAATTGACACAGCAGGCACGCTATTTTTCCCAATTGACGTGAAATTGCCAAATACAATTTCTAGCAAAGCTGACGGCGAAATTAGTTTAACTGCACGAATTGGCGATCGGCCGCATTCTGATACATTTCCTTTCCGGGTGTTTGCCAATCAAGCCAAAATCAAGGATACGCTAACAATCTTCGATCCAGTTGGCAAAACATCGGCAATGTTAAAGCAGTTAGGTTATAGTCTGGTGCCTTGGAATGGTTCGCAAGTTTTATCGCTATTAATTATCGGTAGGGAAGCTTTTTCTAGCGGGCAAAATTTGCCAGGAAATTTAGAAAATTTCGTGCGAAACGGCGGCAAAACAATGGTGTTTCCTCAGCGCCGGGAATGGTTGAAAAACATGGGTTTGCGGGTTGCCGAACACGTCAGCCGCCGCGCCTATCCAGTTGACAGCAATCATCCAGCAATTATCGGTTTAGACGGTGAAGATTTGCGGGATTGGATGGGGGAAAGTACGCTGGTTGAAGCTTATCCAGATACAACTCAAACTGGATCGAGATTGAGTCCAGCAAATATGCCTTGGTACGGCTGGCATTGGGGAAATCGCGGCGCAGTCAGCAGCGCTTCAATTGAGAAGCCGCACCGCAGCGGTTGGCGGCCAATTTTGGAATCTGAGTTTGATTTAGCTTATTCCCCGCTGATGGAATTGGATTATGGAAAAGGGCGGCTGATTTTAAACGAGTTGGATTTGGAAGACCATTATTCTGTAGATGGTGGGGCGGCGCAGTTAGTCCAACAAATTGTGAGTTACGGGACGAATTCTCCAATGCTTGGAAAGCCGGATAAGGTGGTTTTAATTGGGGGAGACAAAGATGCCAAGAAGTTGGACAGTTTGGGGGTAATTTATCAGCGGGCTAATGCGCTTTCTCAGGATGCTGGTTTGGCGATTGTGGGTGCCGAAGCGAATCTGAAAGATGCAGATTTGCGCGCTTATTTGAATGGTGGCGGAAATGCGTTTTTCTTGCCGCGTCAAGTACCTGTTGCGGGTTTGGGCGTGGGTTTGCAGCAGGCGAAGGATTTCGGGGGTTCGCTGGCGGTGCCTGGTTGGGATGAGGTGAAGGGGCTTAGCGGTTCGGATTTGCGATCGCGCTCTTTTTATGATACTTGGTTGATTAAGTCTGGGGGAGAAATCGGTGCTGACGGTTTGTTAAGCCGGGTTGCTGTAGGTAAGGGCGTGGCGATTTTCTCTCAAATTGACCCGGATAGTTTGAATGCTGATGCTAAGACTTATTTGCGTTTTACTCGCTGGCGGCAAACTCGGGCAAATGCTCAGATTTTAGCTAATTTAGGGGCAAGTTTTAGGGCCGATGGTGCTGTATTTAACGGTTCGAGTCAGGAGTTTTATCACCCGGATTATAAGACAGATTTTGAGAATGGGGACGATCCTTATCGGTATTATCGATGGTAGGAGTTACCAGTCAATGTTGACCGGATATTTGGCAAATATCGAATCGCAACTCACTAACACAGCGTCTTCTATATTGGCTTGAGCAATCAATAGGCGATCGAAGGGATCTTTGTGATGAGTTGGTAAGTTATTCAAGGCTAAAACATGAGCAATAGTAATAGGTAGCAATTCTATATTGTTAGTCACTTGCTGGCTTTCTATCACTTCTGTTAAAGGCAGATTCAGACTTAGTTTACCAAGTTGGAGCTTGATTTGGATTTCCCAAATGCTGGCAACACTTACAAGCAAAGTATTTTCTGGATTTTGACACAAGGCAAGAGCTTTTGGTGAAAGTCTTTGCGGGGAACTGTCCCACCAAATGAAGGTATGAGTATCGAGGAGTAATCTCATAGATTCCCTGTCCAGAATTCATCAGATAACGGTTCATCAAAATCCTCACTTGTCCAGATTGTTCCAGCGTGCAATCCTGCTGTGCGCGGCTTAGCTGGGGATGCAATGGGCGCTAATCGTACAAGGGGAATACCACCTTCTGTGAGAACAACCTCTATACCTTTAAGTGCTAGAGATAATAACTCTTTTAAATTTGTTTGTGCTTCTTGTATGTCAACTGTTTTTGTGAGCATTGCAGTTATCCTAGCTAGGAGTTAAAAGTGCGATCGCATGGCAGAGTGCAATTTCCATATCAAACGGTCAAACTTATTATACTAAATATCACAGGTCAAAGTGTCGCTTAAAGCGCGGGTCTAGTTTGTCGGTTTTCCTTTGGTTGCAGGTGCAGCAGAGGGTTTGCAGGTTGCTGATGTCGTTGCTGCCGCCGCGGGCTAGGGGGATGATATGATCGATCGACAGTTCTGCTTCTAGTTTGGTTTGGCCGCAGCTTTGACACTGATATTTGTTGCGAGTGAATACGTATTTTCTGACTTCTGGAGGAATCGGGATTCTAGGGGTTTTACTCATGAATTGTTCGATTGATTTTCATGGTTTAGTAGTTGGCGGCGCAAATCATCGAGGGGTGATTCTGGTTTGCTAGTTTCTGAGTTATTGTTTTCTGGTGTTTCTTCGACTTCGGGTTCGTCTGTGCAAAACTCTACAATGACTCTGATTTTAACTTTACCTTTTTGCCAACCTTTAGCCCCAATTTTTAAAATTTCACAGTCTATACCATCACCAAACCATTTTTGTTCTTCGTAACAGTTAAGCTGTGAATTATATTTACGGGTATTTATTGCTAATCCTTGAGTTGTGAATAACTCCGTAAGTGCATTTTCTAAGTGACAATTAGTTGCTGATTGCATTACGTGCGTAAGCGTACCTACTTTGAACATTGTAGAACCAAAGGAACAAACATCATCATTTCCGTAATTTTCTAGAAAAATATGTTTTTGCATATTGAGTGTTGATTTTTTCAAAATACGTTGATTTTTTCAAAATACGTTGATTTTTTCAAAATACTCTATTAACAATTATCAGGTATCGCCTCATTTTTGGCAAGAATCCCGGCGAATAGAATTCGCGGCTATACAAACAATGTCCGCCTCCGCGGACTAAGAATTAAGAATGTCTTCAACCCGCGTCGGCGGGTTTTCCCTGTGTAGGCGCGATTTCCAATCGCCGTAATTGATGCTCTTTTTGCAATAGCCCAGGCGAATAGAATTCGCGGCTATACAAACGATGTCCGCCTCCGCGGACTAAGAATTAAGAATGTCTTCAACCCGCGTCGGCGGGTTTTGTCTGTGTAGCCGCGATTTCCAATCGCCGGGTTTCCAATCGCCCAGTTTCCAATCGCCCGGATTTCCAATCGCCGTAATTTCGATCGCCAAAATTGCAATCATTCACAATCCACAACAACGCTATTATTTTCTCCAATTACAGGCAACAAATGCTCGTGCAACTTCATCGCCTGCAAACAACTATTGATTCCAGAAACTGCCCGATCGTACTCTTGAATCTTCTCTTCATTCTCAGCTTGCAGCCGCAGATTCTTAGCAATCTTCTCCTCAGCTTCCTGTGCCAAAGTTTGCTCCAAATAATCGCGGGCTTGACTGTATTTCTGCAAAATATCATCAGCTTGCTGTTCCGCCATCGGTAACAAATGCTCTTTCAGCGTTTGATTCACAGTTTGGCGGAAAGTTTGCCGAATGGTTTTCGATACTTTTGGCTCAAAATCTAGCCTCAATAATTGCCGAATTGCTGGTTGCGCGTCTACCATATTTTCGCAGTCAAAACCTTGGGATGTTTGCTGCAATGTTTCCCGGAATTGGTAAATCGAAAACGTGCCTTCGTCGTAAAAACGGGGACTTTCTCGCACGTAGCGATCGCACTCCACGCCCGCCGCATTCACCAAAGCACGAGAAACCCGCTGTGACAACTCCTCTAACTGCTGTTCAATTCCCCCGTCATTCCCCAACAACCGATAAAGTAATCGATAATATTCTGACTTACGAATGCTGTCTTTTAAATACTGGAAATAATTCTCAACCAGTGACTTAGTAGCCTCTACTAAAATATCTTCCAACTGATTGGCTAAATAATAAAGCGCTTCCACTAAAACCGCAATTAAAGGTGCAGTAGCATTGCGCGGATGACTCATCAAAGTTCGTCCGTAAGCCGCCTCAACCGAAAATCCATCTAGCAATTCATCCAAGCGGCGAATCATCCGAGATTGCAGTTGGCGAAAATCTGTATCGAAAATATCGCATCTGTTCATAATCATATCATTTACTTCTTTGGCGATATGTTCTCGAAATTCCTGTCCGACTTGCTGCAATTCTTGATTTAGACGTAAAAGTTCTTGGGCTTTCATCGCTTCAATTTCGCGGGGCTGGCTGTCCAAATTCCGCTGAATTGTTTGGTATTGTTTCCGCAGTTGAATGCACAAATCCTCTAAATCGTCAGCCAGATTTCTGAACAGTTGCGGGCGCTTTTCTTTGGTGAGATAATCGGTGATGGCTGTGCGAAAATCTTCGATGCCGCTATCTTGAATTAATTGCTGAATTAATGGTTGACCTTGTTCTGCCAGAATCCGCACGTAGTTTTGACTGGGCGTTTCGTAGCTGTTAACTGAAATCCGAAATTTGCTGGGAGATAGTTTCCCGGAATTCGCACAGTAGCGGTTAAATTCGCTGACAAATAGCGGTGTTTCTTCAGTGTTTTCACTTTTACTATCCGCATTCGTGTCTGCATCAACTCGATCGCGACTTTCGACAAATATGCTATCCAAACCAAAGCGATCGCGCCCGGTTGTCCCTTTTATCAAACTCCCGTAAAATCCCAGCAATCCGCTGGTTTTATAGACTCTGGCGGTGTCGCGAAAGTCGGAATTAATCAGATTTTCCAAGCGCTGGATCAGTTGCGCGTTGTACCAAGTTTCGTCAATGCGGTTGAAAATGTAAAACAGGCGATCGCGAATTCCGGGATTCGATCGCGTTTTCTCCATCAACTCCGTCTCTTCCGTCGTCATTTCCCCAGACGACGCAGCCTTCAAGACGCAGACAACCGCCGAAGTATCCGGGCTTTCAATCTTATCATAGGTCAATTCCGCATCCTGTTTGACAGGCGCATCAATTCCCGGCGTATCAATAATAATATTCCCATCTTGCAGCAGCGGATGGTAACAGTAATATTCAACTCGCTTGAGTACAGCGCTGTTGCTACCGCGCCGCGCGTAACTTGCAGCTTCCTTGAGATTGGAAAAATTAAACTGTTCCATCGAATAAGTTGCATTTTCCACAGCTTGAATGCGATCGCGATTCGCTTCAAACCCTTCTAAAAGTAGAGTCAAAGCCTTCGCTTGTTTAGCTCTCTCCGATTTATTTTCTCCGCCTTCCTTTTCGATAATTATGCTGCATCCCTGAGCTAAAATTTTAACTACATCTGTGAGATTAATATCAATTTCAGTAGTTAAATTTAACTGTTCGCAAAGAGCATAGGCTTGCTGGCGAATCTCAACTTCGCTCGAAAAAGTGAGAACAACACGCTCTTTTTGGGTAGATTCAGCGTAGGCGATATAGCATTCAGTACCGGTTGCGTGTCCGACCGCACTGTAGAGCAATTCTCGCTCCAACAAAGCATTAATCAGCATTGATTTTCCCGCACTAAAAGCGCCCGCAAACACAATCTCAAACTCGGGAGAAATTGCCTTTTTTAGAGAAGCTTGTACCGCCGTGATATCTTGTTGTCGCAAAGACGGTTCCTGACGCAGCAGTTGCAGTAGAGAGTCAACTTGCTCTTGCAGATTTTTGCATTGAGGCGGCATTTGAGTCATCGCGGCAGAATGCTCCTGTATTGTGGGAAAATTAGCTTAGGGTTAATTTTCGGCTAGTTCCTGAATATTTGCAACAGTAATTCTACTTATGTTATCGAGGATGGCTGAAAGTGCGATCCTCTTCGAGGGCTGCGCTAACGGCTATTGGGCGGCTAAATCTTGTGTTTCCAGCCAAGCTGCTAAGTCCGAGATTTGGGTAAAATTGAGCAAAGCTTCTCCTAAATCTTCTAATTTCGCGATCGACAATTCCCCGATTTGACTTTGAACTTCGGGAGTGACAGCACCTACACGGCGTTCCAACAGACGAACAATCAGTGCTATTTGTCCTGTTTTGATTCCTTCTTCTCTGCCTTCTTCTCTGCCTTCTTCTCTGCCTTCTTCTCTGCCTTTTTCTGTTCCTATTCGCACTGCTTTAGATATTGCACCTCGCCGATCTTGGATATAAATCTCCTGTTTTAGCAAGTCACTTAACTCGTCACGATTCAAATTAGCTCTACTTGCTATTGCAAATGCTTTATTGATTTCTGGCACAACTTCCATTGTTTCAGGTACTGTGTTTAAGTCTCTGGCAGTTTTGAGAAAATAAAGCCATTTGTCGGTCAAAGTTTCTAACTCCTCCAGACTTTTTTTAAACTTGGGTAACTCGACAAAAACTAATTCGATATCGTAAATAGGATAATCACTTAAAAACTCTCTTTCTTTCAGAACAAACCGCGAAGTTACTTTGTCAAAATCCTCAAACATTTCAAAATCAGTAATTGTCAAGGCAATCACTGGATTCAACATTACATATTGATCGGCTGTTTCTAATTGCGTGGAATAAGCTTTAGCTGCATTGTACAAAATTCGTTTTTCAAAAGCCTCTACGTTCAAAACCTGCATCTCGATAATGACAGTTGTGCCGTCATTTAAGTTGGCTCTAATATCTAAGTAAGTATCCTTAAGACCTCGAATTAGCGGCAATGAATAAGGATCGACGATTTCTAAACTTTCGATGGTGGGCTGATTGTCATATAGCAAGGCATTCAAAAAACTAATTAGAATGTCTTTGCTATTTTCAGAACCAAAAATTTTTTTGAAGGCAAAATCAGTTTTAGGATTGATGAATGTGAACATATAGGTAATGGGTAATGGGTAATGGGTAATGGGTAATGGGTAATGGGTAATGGGTAATGGGTAATGGGTAATGGGTAATGGGTAATGGGTAATGGGTGATGGGTGATGGGAAACCTCCCTCACCCCCCCCAATGGGCAATTGGGTGATGGGTAAGGTGCGCGCCCTACAATTAGTGATGGGTAAGGTGCGCACTGCGCACCCTACAATTAATTATACAAATTCTGACGCGGTTTGAAAGTCTCAATTTGCCGCAATTTTTCGTACAATTCCCGTTCCTCGTCACTAATTTCCTTGGGAATTAACACCTGAATTTCTACTAGCTGATCTCCCCGATCGCCATTTCCAGTCGGATAGCCCTTATTCGCCAGCCGCAACCGCTTCCCAGACGTGACTCCCGGTGGCAGTTTCATCTTCACCAAGCCGTCTAGAGTCGGCACTTCAATGTCTCCACCAAGTACCGCTTCGCAGGGTGTCAGTGGCAATTCGCAGCAAATATCCGACATTTCCAAGCGGAAAAATGGATGGGGAGAAACGGTGATTTTTAAGTACAAATCGCCACCGCCAATACCTTGATTTCGCAGGCGAATTCGCTGGCCCGATACCATCGCCCCAGGCATATTTACCTCGATCCACCGCCCGTCATCCAAGCGGATGCGCTCGGTACCGCCGGAATAAGCTCTTTCCAAAGGCAGAGTCAGCCTCGCATCAATGTCTTGTCTGATTTCGCGATCGTCTATTTCCCTGGTTTCGCGTCGAATTTCGCGATCGTCCAAATCCCTTCTCTCTTCCCGAGAATTAGCAACATAACTGGTTTTCTTAGAAGCCGTATTCCACGGTTCCGAAGTGGGAACTCGCGGTGCATCATTCTCTGTCGCCATCCTCACTTCCCGGCGCCTTCCGAGGACTTGATCGAGAAATTTATTAAAATCTGAGTAATCGCTAAAATCGATATCTTCGGCAGGCTTTTTGCGGCTATTTTTACTATTTCCCCAACTTGTAAAATTGGGAAGTTTTACGCCTTGTTTGCCTTGAAATCCCTTTTGTTTCCAGAATTTACTAAACTGATCGTATTGAGCGCGCTTTTCGAGATCGGAAAGAATATCGTAAGCTTCATTAATATCTTTAAACCTATCTTCGGAAGATTTATCTCCGGGATTCACGTCAGGGTGTAACTGTCTCGCGAGTCGTCGATAGGCTTTTTTTATCTCGTCAGCCGTAGCATCTCTGGGCACTCCCAGTATTTGATAGTAATTACGAAAGTTTTGCATAATTTGAGAAGGAAGAAGGAAGAAGGAAGAGGGAAGAAGGAAGAGGGAAGAGGGAAGAAGGAAGAAGGAAGAGGGAAGAAGGAAGAGGGAAGAAGGAAGAGGGAAGAGGGAAGAGGGAAGAGGGAAGAGGGAAAGATGTTTTATTCTGGTTTAAGTTTATTGATTGTGCTGACAATTAGTCGTGTGACTTCATCTACTTCTTTAACAACCGGTGATATTTGCTGGTGCGTTCCTAACCCCACTTTTTCAGAAATCACTAAATGAGTATCCAGTTCTCGCAGCGAACCGAGAGTTATTTGTAAATATCGAATATACTCTTTCGTGCTCACCGAATAGCAAGGGTTTGAAGCCCCAGCATGAAGGCAGATTGTGATAAGAACGGAGTTTAAATCTCTGTTCTTATCACTTCGCTGTCAACTGTCAACTGTCAACTGTCAACTGTCAACTGTTTAAACGTCCATATCCCTCAGCAATGTTAGCTGGTACTGATACAGATGCACGGCGAATTTGACTGGTAATACCATAAAGTTCAGATGGATGAAATGATTTGGTTAATTCGTAGCAAAGTTGACAAAGATAAATACCCCGCTGCCAGATGTATTGTTCTCTATGACTCATAAAAAAATATAGTTTTCTCCTTGCTGATTATAGTAATCTCTATCTATTTCCAAGAAGTCTAGTGTAGTAGAGGAGAGAAAAAAGAAGTCCAGAAGAAGTGGAAAAAGGGCGGTCACATATTCTCTGCTAAAAATCCGCTATTTTCCTTCTTCCTTCTTCCTTCTTCCTTCTTCCTTCTTACTTCTTACTTCTTACTTCTTCCTTCTTCCTTCTTCCTTCTTCCTTCTTCCTTCAATTACAACCAATCATCGTCGTCATCCCAGTCGTCGCTTTGATTTTGATAGGGGCGAGTTGGGCGGTTATTGCTGGTTCTGCGATCGGGTGTGCGATCGTATGGGCGATCGGGTGTGCGATCGTAAGATCGATCGCGATCTGGCATACGATCGCGATCGTAAGAGCGATCGTAAGGGCGATCGGGCATTGGATCGACTGTCGATCGCCTGTAGGGCTTAGCATTTTGATAATAGCTGCTGTCATCGCTGCGCCGCTTGGTACTATCGCCTGTAAAAGTCCGCTTCACAGACTCAAAGAAATCATCATCATCGTCATCATCAGCAAAGGCCGCGACTTCCCGACTCAAATCGTAAAGAGCATCCTGCAAATCCGAGCCAACTTGGTCAACTCCCCGCTCATCCTTACGTTCCAAACTGTCTCGCAATTCCCGAATTAAAGTTTCAATGCGCTGGCGGCTTCTTTGGGCAAACTGCATTCCGCGATCGAGTGCAACTTCCCGCAACTGTCGCTCAGCTTGATAAGCCAAAGCCTCAGCGCGATTGCGTTTTTCCACCTTTTCCCGCTGCAACTTATCAGCTTGAGCAAACTGTTCCGCATCGCGAATCATTTGATTCACTTCCTGCTGGCTCAGCGTCGAAGCACCTTGCACAGTAATGCTTTGTTCCCTGCCGGTAGTTTTGTCCAAAGCAGTCACCAACAGCATCCCGTTAGCATCAATATCAAAAGCCACTTGTACCTGCGGGATCCCTCGCGGTGCCGGCGGAATTCCCGTTAATTTAAACCGTCCCAAAGACTTATTATCTCTACCTAATTCCCGTTCCCCTTGGATGATGTGAACTTCTACCACAGTTTGGTTGTTTTCAGCAGTCGAAAAAATATCCGATCGCCTAACTGGAATAGTAGTATTGCGCGGAATCAGTTTTTTCATCACCCCGCCGATGGTTTCCAAGCCCAGGGACAGGGGCGTCACATCCAACAGCAGCACGTCGCGGACATCCCCGCCCAAAATCCCCGCCTGAATAGCAGCACCCACCGCCACAACCTCATCGGGATTGACATTTTGATTCGGTTCGCGATCGATCAAACTCCGCACAATTTCCTGCACCAAAGGAATGCGAGTCGAACCGCCGACCAACACAACTTCATCAATCCGAGAAGGACTCATATTGGCATCAGCCAAAGCTTGTTTCACCGGACGGCGCATCCGCTGCACCAAATCGCTGCACAGCCCCTCAAATTGACCGCGAGTCAAACGCGTTTCCAAATGCAAAGGCCCATCTTCATTTGCATCAATAAACGGCAAATTAATCTCAGTGACGCCAACTCCCGACAGCTCTATTTTTGCTTTTTCTGCCGCTTCGATCAAGCGCTGCAAAGCTTGGCGGTTTTTGCGTAAATCCACGCCTTCTTTTTCTAAGAATTGTTCAGCCAACCAATCAACAATTTTGGAGTCAAAATCATTGCCACCCAACTGAGTATCGCCGCTAGTTGCTTTAACTTCAAATACTCCATCTCCAACATCTAAGATAGATACATCAAAAGTACCGCCGCCCAAATCAAAAACTAAGATTGTTTGACTTTCTCGCCTTTCCAAACCGTAAGCCAAAGAAGCCGCAGTCGGCTCATTTAAAATCCGCTTCACATCAAGTCCGGCAATTCTGCCAGCATCCCGCGTCGCCTGTCGCTGCGAGTCGTTGAAATAAGCAGGAACAGTGATTACAGCCCCCGTAACTTCTTGTCCCAGATAGCGGCTGGCTTCATCGGCCAACTTCCGCAACACCATCGCCGAAATTTCCTCTGGGGCGAAATCTTTTTTCAGGCGAGGGCATTTGATTTTGATGTTTCCGTTGTCGTCGCGGCGAGTTGTGTAAGGGACGCGCTTTGCTTCTGGAGTCAGTTCGGTATATTTGCGCCCGATGTACCGTTTGACGGCGTAAAAGGTGTTTTGGGGGTTGAGAACATTTTGGCGTCTGGCCATTTGTCCGACAAGGCGTTCTCCTTCCTTGGTGAAAGCAACCACCGAAGGAGTTGTCCGCATCCCTTCTGCGTTGGCAATCACAACCGGTTTGCCGCCTTCCATGACGGCTACTACTGAGTTTGTCGTTCCGAGGTCAATGCCAACTACTTTTCCCATACGTCCGTTGTCTCCTGTGGCGTTGTGTGTAGCTTTTTCAATATAAGCGTTAAGTTCGATCGCATTTATTGTACCGCGTCGAGCCACGGGGCTGCGGGGGGGTTATCTCACTTCGGGCTAGCGGTTGGGGTTGGTTGGGTGCGATCGACCTTTTTTCCATATGGCTTTGGCGCAGGGACTGAGGAGCAAATTGATTAGAATGGAGAGCAAAAGTTATCCTATCATCAACATCAAAATTAAAAGCCGTTAGCGCAGCCCTCGAAGAGGATCGCACAAACACCTTCAATCACCATAAAACCATGAAATTCAGCTTAGATGTAGAAAACAATCCCACAGGCTGGCCGGATCATACTCAACTACCCGAATCAGACGGTACTTTTGTGAAGAACTTTCAAGAACATCCCCAAAGCATTTTACTAACCGATTCCATAACTCCTATCTTAGAAAGAATTCACGCTGACGGTAACTATTGTATCGGTCAAGATAGCGGTATTTATTGGCGATTAACTGACCCCTTAGAAAAGGGTGCAGAAGCACCTGACTGGTTCTATGTACCGAATGTTCCACCAACATTGGATGGTAAATTTCGCCCTTATTATGTGTTGTGGCAAGAGTTTATATCACCGTTGATTGTGTTAGAGTTTGTATCCGGGAATGGTGCTGAAGAACGGGACAGAACGCCTTTATTGCGATCGGGCAAACAGGAAACTAAGGCTGGTAAATTCTGGATTTATGAAAATGTCATACATCCGGCATTTTATGGAATTTATGAAGTCAGCAAGGCTAGTGTTGAAGTCTATCATCTGATCGAAGATAGGTATCAATTAGTTGCAGCAAACGATCGCGGTCATTATCCGATTCCACAGTTAGGAGTAGAATTGGGAATTTGGCAAGGTACTTATCAAAATATGGAATTACCTTGGTTGCGCTGGTGGGATAGTGAAGGGAATCTGTTGTTATCGGGGGCCCAAAGAGCCGATCGCGCTGAAGACCAATTAGAGCAATTACGCGCTCAATTGCGATCGGCTGGAATTCAACCAGAACTCTAAAGAAAGAAGAGGAGACGGCAGTGCCGTTTCCCTACAATTAATCTAACATTATTCATCACAGAAAAAACCAAGTGCCACGCATTTTTGACAACATCGAACTATCTCTGCTACCAGCATTACGAGAAACCATTAAACTCTCCTACCGTGCCGATTTTTGCGTGGGCTATTTCAATCTCAGGGGATGGCGGAGCATTGGCGATTTAATCGAAGCATATGTGGGAAATCGGGGAGCATGCTGCCGCCTTTTGGTGGGAATGCAAAGCTTGCCATCCGATGAATTGAATGCTAGTTTTAGCCTGATTTCCCATCATCGGGGGATTGACAATAGTACAATTATTCGCCTCAAAAAACGGATGGCTAAGGAGTTTCGTCATCAGTTGACAATCGGGGCTCCCAGTGATATTGACGAACAAGGCTTACGCAGATTGAGCTATCAGATTAAAACCGGAAAAGTTATTGTTAAATTATTTCTAGCTTATCATCTACACGCGAAGCTCTATCTCGTTCATCGTCACGATCCAAATAGTCCGATTGTCGGTTTTTTGGGTAGCAGCAATCTGACTTTATCGGGACTATCAAAACAAGGAGAATTGAATCTTGATATCTTAGATTCTGATGCTTGTAATAAGTTGCAAAAATGGTTTGAAAACCGCTGGGAAGAATACGGCTGTATTGATATTTCTAAGGAACTCGCCGAAATTCTCGATCGCAGTTGGGCGCGATCCGAACTGATTCCACCCTATCACATCTATCTCAACATTGTCTATCATCTGTCACACGAGGCGATCGCAGGTATTTCCGAATTTCAGATTCCCCGCGATTTTAAGGGTTTATTTCAGTTTCAAGAAGAAGCCGTTAAGCTAGCAGCCCGTCACATTACCAAACGGGGAGGCGTGATTATTGGCGATGTGGTAGGTTTGGGCAAAACTTTAGTCGGTACAGCTATTGCCAAAATTCTCCAAGAAGATTGTCTCTTGGAAACCCTGATTATTTGTCCGAAAAACTTGGTCAAAATGTGGCAGGAGTATGCTGATAAATATCGCCTCCTGGCAAAAGTCTTATCCATCAGTCGGGTACAGCAAGAATTGCCGGAATTGCGACGCTATCGAGTTGTGTTAATTGATGAAAGTCACAACCTCAGAAATCGAGAAGGCAAGCGATATCGAGCGATTCAAGAATATATTGCCATCAATGAAAGTAAATGTATTCTGCTTTCGGCAACTCCTTATAATAAAACCTATTTAGATTTATCTGCTCAGTTGCGACTGTTTATTCCCGAAGACCAAAATTTAGGATTGCGGCCCGAAGCTTTGCTAAATCAATTGGG
This sequence comes from Microcoleus sp. PH2017_24_DOB_U_A, assembly GCF_020738205.1. Classification (NCBI taxonomy): domain Bacteria; kingdom Bacillati; phylum Cyanobacteriota; class Cyanophyceae; order Oscillatoriales; family Microcoleaceae; genus Microcoleus; species Microcoleus sp. PH2017_24_DOB_U_A. The sequence continues at coordinate 34,465 of NZ_JAEQCT010000036.1, read as the reverse complement.
CGGCGGCAGTCAAGGAGAGTTAGAATTTATGAAGCGACATCAATGTTCGGTGCGCTCTTTAGCGGCTTTTGAAAAGAGCGAACATCCTGATGATTGGCGAGATTTGATGAAGCGCTACATGGTGAGGCGAACTCGCTCGTTTATCAAAGATAATTATGCGGAAACCGATGCAGAAAAAGATCGCAGATATCTAGAATTTGCCAATCGCACTCGCTCCTATTTTCCCGATCGCCTTCCCAGAACCATTAAGTTTTCCTCGGAAACTTCCACAACCAACTCCCAGCTTGACTTTGAGGAAATTGTCGAAGTCATCAACGCCCTAAATCTGCCCCGTTACGGACTCGGAAATTACATCGCCAAAAAACCCAAACAACAGCCGACTGAAGCAGAACAGCGACAGTTAAATGCCCTATTTCGTGGCGGTCGTCGGTTGATGAGATTTTCCGCGGACAAACCTGTTTAAACGGCTAGAAAGCAGCGGGAGTGCGTTTATTCAGTCGATCGAGCGGCACATCCTGCGGAATTTTGTTTATTTGTATGCGATCGGGCAAAACTCCGATATCCCGATCGGCACTCAGGATGCAGAATTGTTGGATACCCGCAACAGCGATGAAGATGCTGATTCAGTGGTAATTAGCAATTTTGATAGCGAAGAAACCGAAGATGATTCGGAGCATCTCAGTGTTGCGAATATACCCGTAGGGGAGAAGCATTTCGGCAGTAAATCTTTGCTTATTACTAATGAATTATCTGCCGGAATGCTTCGCCCTGACCAAATTGAGATGCACCCAGATGATTCGGGCGAACTTTTAGATATCGAAGCCGAATTGCTGTTCAACAAAAAAAGCTTTAAGCAGCGGGCAGAAGTAGTTTATGGAGAATATAAAACACGCTATCAACGCAGATTTAAATGGCTAAAATGCGCGTCTTAATTACCACCGACATTCTGAGTGAAAGGCACAATTTACAAGACAGTGCAATTATCGTTAACTATGACTTACCTTGGGCAATCATCCGGTTGATTCAGCGGGCGGGAAGAGTAGACAGAATCGGGCAAACAGCCGATCGCATTTTGTGCTATTCATTTTTGCCAGACGAAGGAGTAGAACGGATTATCAATCTCCGCGCCAGACTGCGCCGACGGTTACAGGAAAATGCCGAAGTTGTCGGCACCGACGAGACATTTTTTGAGGACGATTCACCACAAGTCATTCTGGATATTTACAATGAAAAATCCGGGATTTTAGATGGAGAAGAAGATGCCGAAGTTGACCTAACATCAGAAGCTTTTCAGATTTGGAAAAATGCGACTGACAATAATCCGACTTTGAAGAAAACCATTGAATCAATGCCAAATGTAGTTTACTCAACTCGCGCTCATACACCCGTACCATTGCAGCCAGAAGGAGTTTTATTGTACATGAAAACTACCGAGGGTAATGATTCGTTGATTTGGGTCGATCGCGCGGGAAACAGTGTCACACAATCGCAAATCGCAATATTAAGAATTGCCGCCTGCGACGAAGCGACTCCTGCCATTTCGAGAGACAAACAGCATCACGAATTAGTCAAAAAAGGTGCTGAATTGATAGCAGAAGAAGAGTTAACTGCGGGCGGACAATTAGGGAGATCCTCCGGTGCTCGGTTCCGAACCTACGAACGTTTGAAAAATTACGCGCAGTCCATGCGTGGTACAATATTCGCATCCGAGGAATTGGCAAAAGCCATTGATGAAATTTACCGCTATCCCCTGCGCCAGTCGGCAATTGACACGTTGAATCGGCAGTTAAAAAGCGGTATTGGCGATCGGGCATTAGCAGAATTAGTCGTAGGATTGAGGATGGATGACCGTTTTTGTATAGTTAGTGAAGATGGAGACAAACGGGAACCAATGATTATTTGTTCTTTAGGCTTGTTTCAGAGGATATAATTATTGGGAGTCGAGAAACCGGGAACGGGCAAGATGCCCATTCCAAAATCAAATTAAGTCTTGTGGAACGGGCATCTTGCCAGTTCTTGAAAATAGTACAACATCTCAGATTTAACTTACTTCTTCCTTCTTCCTTCTTCCTTCTTCCTTCTTCCTTCTTCCTTAATATATAACCATGCCGCAAACACTTACAGAATCCCGTCAACTTCTCCAAGACTTTGAATTCAACAAACTATTCGTCCAACAACTCGGTTGGGATAATCCATCATCCCGCAAAACCATACCCACAGAAGTTGATGGCGAGACTTATTCCCGAACAGCCATCGCCCAACTTTTAGGAGTAGTTATATATGAAATTACCACCGCTAGCGGTAACATTCCCAATGCGGCCCAAAGATTGACAATCTATCGCGAAATTGTCCAGATATCCCGCGAAAATATATTAATTTTTATTGATGCAAATCGGACTAAATCTCTTTGGTATTGGGTGAAGTGCGAAGGTACAAAACTTTATCCTCGCGATCGTGTATATGTGAAACGGGAACCTTGCGATTTAATGTTGAGTAAAGTCACAGCTTTAAAAGTTGAATTAGCAGAATTAGGAACGCTATCGGTGATTGATGTCGCCCAAAGATTGCAGGCTGGATTGGATGTTGAACGAGTTACTAAGAAGTTTTTTGAAGAGTTCAAACAGCAACACGTTGAATTTTTAAGTGTGATTTCCGGGATAGATAAGGAGACAGACAGGCGCTGGTATACTTCGGTTTTACTCAACCGTTTGATGTTTGTTTATTTTTTGCAGCGCAAAGGGTTTATCGACAGCGGCAAAATGCTATATTTGCAGGAAAAGTTAGCTGAAAGTAAACTGCGGGGAACCGATTTATTTTACTCGGAATTCTTGAAAACACTGTTTTTTGAGGGATTTGCTAAGCCACAATATGAACGAAGTTCTCAGGTTGAAAGGCTGATTGGCAATATTAAATATTTGAATGGGGGACTATTTCTGGAACATCCCATCGAACAGAATTATCTGAATATTGCTATACCCGATGCTGCTTTCGAGAAAATATTAGATTTATTTGCGCGCTATTCTTGGAATCTCGACGATACGGTTGGTGGGAAGGAAAACGAAATTAATCCGGCAGTTTTGGGATACATCTTTGAGAAATACATTAACCAAAAAGCCTTTGGTGCTTATTATACCAGGCCGGAGATTACTGAATATTTGTGCGATCGCACAATCAACAAACTAATCCTCGATAAAGTCAACCAATCCCTCAACTCCTCCAACTCTTCCTCCCCCTCCCCCTCTTTCTCCCCCCTTAGCAAGGGGGGCCGGGGGGGTTCTTCTCATCAATTTGAAACAATCACCGAACTCCTCACCAATCTCGACGCAAATCTCTGCCGCCGCCTACTAGAAGAAATCCTCCCAAACCTCACATTATTAGACCCAGCCTGCGGTTCCGGCGCGTTTTTAGTCGCAGCGATGAAAACGCTGATTTACATCTATTCAACAATCATCGGTACAAGCAAGTTTTTAACCGACCACTACCTCAACGACTTACTCAAAACCATCGAAACAGAGCATTCATCACTCAACTATTATATCAAAAAACGGATTATCAGCGACAACCTCTACGGCGTGGATATCATGCCGGAAGCAGTGGAAATTGCGAAATTGCGACTATTTTTAGCCTTAGTTTCGGCGGCGCAGAATGTCAGCGACTTGGAACCGCTGCCGAATATTGATTTTAACATCATGGCTGGCAATTCCTTAATTGGATTGATTCGGGTTGATGAAGAACGATTTGATTCTGTAGGAAATTCGCGCCAAGGTAATTTACTGCAAATTTTAGCTTCTGCTAATTACAAAGGAATTTTAGCGGACAAGAATAAGTCGATTGATTTATATAAAAAACACGCTTTTCAGTCTGGGGAAGAGGAAGGAACTTCTCAAGAATCGCGATTATTGAATTTGCGGCAGCATATTGAAAAGTTAAACCAGGAGTCGCAAGTCAAGTTAAATCAGTTATTGTTTGATGAGTTTACCAGGCTGAAAATTAAGTACGAAGAGGTGCAGTTAGCGGGGAAACCTCATAAACGAGTTTTAACTATTGATGATATTGCAAGATTGCAACCGTTTCACTGGGGATATCACTTTGACAGAATTTTAGAACGGGGAGGATTTGATGCGATTATTGCTAATCCACCTTGGGAAGTTTTCAAGCCAGATGCTAAGGAGTTTTTTGCTAATCATAGCAATTTAGTGACGAAAAAAAAGATGGATATTAAGAGCTTTGAAAAAGAGCAAAAGAAACTCTTGCAAGATTCTGAAGTTGCTAATGCTTGGTTGGAATATCAGAGCAATTTTCCCCACATTAGTGCTTACTATTGTTCAGCAGAACAGTACAAAAATCAGATTTCGATTGTCAATGGTAAAAAAGCAGGTACGGATATTAACCTCTATAAACTTTTTGTAGAACAATGTTTTAATCTCTTACGCAGAGGTGGCGAGTGCGGGATTGTGATTCCCAGCGGCATTTACACTGACTTGGGTACTAAGCAACTGCGGGAAATGTTATTTAGTCAAACACAAGTCACGGGGTTATTTTGTTTAGAAAATCGCAAAACAATTTTTGAAGGGGTTCATAAGAGTTTCAAAATAGTTGTTCTTACTTTTGAGAAGGATGGGATAACAACTGAGTTTTCCTCTGCTTTTATGCGTCTTGATGTGGAGGAACTGCAAAGGTTTCCTAATGCTGATAGCTTGCGAATTAGCGTTGAATTAGTGCGGAAGTTATCTCCTGACTCTCTGTCGGTGATGGAGTTTAAAAATGATGGAGATATTCGGATTGCTGAAAAAATGCTGCAATTCCCGTTACTTGGCGAACAGATTAAGGGGAAATGGAATTGTATACTACATCGCGAATTTGACAGGGGTAACAGAACTGATTTTTTTCAACTTCAAGCCACAAGCAATAGTCTACCACTTTTTGTAGGAAAAATGTTTCATCAATTCACTAAAACTGATGAATCTGCGCCATACTGGATCGAAGAAAAAATGGGGAGAAAAGAATTACTTGGAAATAATAAAGATTGCAATCAGATACTTGATTATCAATGCTATCGTTGGGTACATCGACGAATTGCTCGTAATACTGACTCGCGTACATTAATTACGACCATTGCTCCCAGCAGAGTGTTCTTTGATAATAATAGTACCAGTATCGATTTAGGTAAATCTAAAATTGGTCAAGCAGAAATGTTGGCTTTTTGTGCAATGTGTAACTCTTTTATTGTGGATTGGTTTCTCCGTCAAAAAGTGACTACAACTCTTAATATGTTTTATATTTACCAAATTCCTATCCCGCGATTAACCACTGGTGACAAATACTTCTCGGACATCGTACAGCGCGCCGCAAAACTGATCTGCACTGCCCCAGAATTTGACGAATTAGCCCAAGAAGTCGGCTTAAACTCGCACCGAGAAGGCGTTACCGATGAAACAGAACGCGCTAAATTGCGAGCGGAATTAGATGGCATCATCGCTCACCTTTACGAATTAACGGAAGCAGAATTTGCGTATGTTTTGACTACTTTTCCGATCGTCCCAGAAGCTGTAAAACAAGCAGCATTGGCAGCATATCGCACGTTTTCATGTATGTAAAAGTATTGTAGGGTGCGTCAGCCCACAGCGTTTACCTTAGCTTTTGGAGCGATTGAGCTGACGCACCCTACAGGCCTCGTTAGTGGTTTAAATGCGTAACCTTTCCAAGCAAAAAAACTGGGTTTTTCACTGAATCTGCGGGTGAAAATCAAAGATTTTTGCAAAAACCCGGTTTCTGATTCCCCCACTAACTCAGATTACCTACATTCAACTCACCGAGGCGCTTCAAAATACTCAGCACGGTGTACAACTCGTTCCCTGGATTTAAAAGGCAAAACTTCCGAGAAAAAGCGTACTGCGGTGTTTCCCCCTTAACTAATTTGACAAATAGAAAATCTGCCCCATTCGTTAACAATCCGTAAGTAGGTCGATCGCTCTTCAGATTAGCTAACATATAAGCTAGCAACTGCGGAATCCCTACTTCCAAAGAGAACGCCGCTTTCTTGGACTCGATAACTACTACCCAAAACTCCTGAAACAAAGCTAGAACATCCAACTGTCCCCTGACAATCATTCCTTCATCTTCGTCAACAATTTCTACAGACTTTTCGGAAGTAACGTGAAAAGGAGCAAGATAAAAATCTGCTAAATCCAACAATGGAGACAATACTACCATTTTGACTGTATTTTCTAGAAGTGGGGGATATTCTAGTAAATTTGTGTAACTTGCTTGCACTCTGTCTAATCGCTGTTTCTCAGCTTCTGAGATTTCTGGCAAATTATCCTGCCACTCGCGAAAGAATTGGTCATCTCTGACTAATTTAATTCCAAATTTTGTTCTCAAGCCGTACATCGTGACATTTCGAGCTTGAATTGTTTGTACCATCGTTTTATACTAAGTTTAAAGTCTATACAGATTGTGCCCTCAAGTGGTCATTCCCATCTATAAAATAGATGTTTTACCTAATGGCTGTATCTATTAGCTCTTGATTTCCAACACAGAAACTCTCTTTTCAAGTTCTAATAGCCTCTGAATCATTGGTATATCTTCGACAGAATCTAGATGACTAGCTAGAGCGCTAACTATGACATCAGTTTGAGATATGCCCGTTTGCTGAACATATCTTTTGAGCTTGCTAAAAAGACTACGGGGAACTCTCACAGCTATTTGAGATTTCTTACTCGGAGATAGCCCTTTGTGTTTAGGTTCTATACTTAATGGTTCTACTGCTTCAGTAGGATGATCTGCCTGTGTAGAGCTACCTACTTTGTAAGCTTCATAGTCATTTTCACGAAGTGTGAAAATTCGTCTGATAAAACACTTATGATTTCCGGTAGGAGGGGCATCATCTTCTAATTCTGCATACCCCACTAAAGTTTGACCTTGCTGAAGCTCTGAAAGACGTTTTTTAGAGACTCCTTTTCTGGTAGAAAAATTTACCTCGCTCTCTCGCACCCAAGGCATTTTGCTGATATCTACAAGCCAGGCAATTTCGGCTTCGTGCCTTAAGGTCTCGTCGCTGACAAAACTGTTCATAGTTTTTATTTTCAGTATGTTTACTAATTATAGCACGTAGGGCAAAAAATAGCAACTGCATGGCAAATTTCCCTAAAAATAGCTAAGAACCAGATCGCCCCGCACCGGACACGGCACAACCACGTCCCTACAGATTGCCCAAAATTTTGTAACGAGTTGTAAAGTATAATGAACACAAAGTGAATATAGAGGCCAAGTAGTATTAAATGCGAGTTGCGATCGCCGGAGCAGGCTTAGCAGGACTTTCCTGCGCTAAATATCTTACCGATGCGGGTCACACCCCCATCCTCCTAGAAAGTCGGGACGTACTCGGCGGTAAAGTAGCCGCCTGGAAAGATGCAGACGGCGACTGGTACGAAACCGGCCTCCACATCTTCTTCGGTGCATACCCAAATATGCTGAAACTCTTCAAAGAACTTGACATTGAAGACAGGCTGCAATGGAAAGAACATTCGATGATTTTCAATCAGCCGGAAACGCCCGGAACCTATTCTCGCTTTGACTTTCCCAATATTCCGGCTCCGTTGAATGGCCTTGTGGCTATCCTCAGAAACAACGATATGCTCACCTGGGCCGAAAAAATCAGTTTCGGCATCGGTTTGCTTCCGGCGATACTTCAAGGCCAGAAATACGTCGAAGAAATGGACAAATACTCGTTTTCAGACTGGCTGAAAAAGCAAAACGTCCCCCCCAGAGTCGAAAAAGAAGTATTCATCGCCATGTCCAAGGCGCTGAATTTTATCGACCCCCACGAAATATCTGCAACCATTCTGCTGACAGCCCTCAACCGCTTCTTGCAAGAGACAAAAGGCTCGAAAATGGCCTTTTTAGACGGTTCCCCTACGGAGAGGTTGTGTCAGCCGATGGTAGACTACATAACTGAACGCGGTGGCGAAGTCCGGCTGAATGCACCCATCAGAGAGTTTTTGCTCAATGATGACAATACGGTGCGCGGTTTCCAGATTGGCGGCGTCAAGGGGGCCGAGGAAGAAATTCTGACGGCGGATCTTTACGTTTCGGCGATGCCGGTTGACCCGCTAAAGTTGATGATGCCGAAACCTTGGGGCGAAATGGATTATTTCAAAAAGCTCGAAGGTTTGGAGGGAGTACCGGTGATTAATGTACACTTGTGGTTCGATCGCAAGCTGACAGATATCGACCATTTGCTATTCTCGCGATCGCCCTTACTGAGCGTCTACGCCGACATGAGCAACACCTGCCGCGAATATGCCAACCCAGACAAATCCATGCTGGAACTGGTACTCGCACCCGCCAAAGACTGGATTGGCAAATCTGACGAAGATATCGTCGCAGCCACAATGGTCGAGTTAGAAAAACTCTTTCCCGACCAAATCCCAGAACCCGCCAAAGTGCTCAAATATCACGTAGTCAAAACCCCACGTTCCGTCTACAAAGCCACCCCCGGACGCCAGGAATGCCGTCCCTCGCAAACAACTCCGATTAGCAATTTCTATCTAACGGGGGATTATACGATGCAGCGTTATCTTGCGAGTATGGAAGGTGCCGTGCTTTCTGGTAAGCTGACAGCGCAGGCTATTTCAACTGCCAATAAAAAATGAAAAATTAAGAATTTTTCATAAAGACTGGGGCTGACGCACGGGCGACCAGAAACCGGGTTTTTAGCCAAAATATTTGCTTAGAACCCTCAATCTCGGTTCAAAAACCCAGTTTCTTTGTTCAGATGCGTAAGTCCTCAAGACGTAAAAGAATCTCCTGTTGTCTCAACGGGGGAATGTCAGTTCTAATCTTTAAATTTCTTATTCTCGGATGCTGCAACTGTCAAAACTCCAGTGCATGAGAACTCTGGCCTCTTTGGATGAATCCTACGAACTGTGCCGCCAAGTCACAGCGAGTTATGCCAAAAATTTTTATTTAGGCACTCAACTCATGCCCGAAGCCAAGCGTCGGGCAATCTGGGCGATTTACGTCTGGTGCCGCCGCACCGACGAACTCGTAGACGGGCCTGGTTCTGAGGCTACGACCCCTGAAACGCTAAATTTGTGGGAAAAACGCCTAGAATCTGTGTTTGCGGGCCATCCCCACGATGATTATGACGTGGCTTTGGTGGATACGCTGTCTCGTTTCCCGATCGACATTCAGCCGTTTCGAGAGATGATTGCGGGCCAGCAAATGGACTTATACCGCAGTCGCTACGAAACTTTTGAAGAGCTCAATCTTTACTGTTACCGAGTAGCCGGCACTGTTGGGCTGATGTCGATGTCTGTGATGGGCGTAGACGAATCCAACTCTGCGGCTAATTGGAATTGGCACTGGGGGAATAGAATTCCCAAAGAAGAAGCCGTCGCCCTCGGTATAGCCAAGCAGTTGACGAATATTCTGCGCGATGTGGGAGAAGATGCCCGCCGTGGCCGCATTTACATTCCCTTAGAAGACTTAGCTTTGTTCAACTATACCGAAGAAGATTTATTCAACGGTGTAATTGACAACCGCTGGCGGGAATTGATGCGCTTTCAAATTCAGCGAGCTCGCAAATTATACGCCAGCGCCGAACCGGGAATTAAAGTGCTCAGTCCCGATATCCGCTGGACAGTGTGGGCTGCTACGATGTTGTACAGCAGAATCTTAAATGCGATCGAGTGCAATCAGTACGATGTGTTTCAGAAGCGGGCATACGTTACCAATTCTCAGAAACTGTTGTGTCTCCCCGCCGCTTGGTTGAAGTCAAAAGTGCTTTAGCAGCGGGCAATTTGGCTGGCGATTCGGCAACGGGTAAGGGCTATTTGTCAAGTTACAAATTATATGATGTCCAGCAAATTGCAAATGAGATTTGTAGGGACACGGCAGTGCCGTGTCCTTAACTGTTTTGTGTTAATTGGAGTCAAAGTGGTGGTGTAGTGGTTGAATTTTTCAATTGGGCGATCGTACTTTCGAGCAATTCCTTTTCCTGTTGTAGTTTTGCCTCTAAATTTTGAATTTGTTCGCGGCGGGCTTCAACTTCGATAAAGCGGCGAGACAACTCTTGACTTTGCAAGGTGAGAGATTGCCGCCACCCTTCCGCCTTCTGGGCTTCTTGCTGCAAAAAATCGGGAGTAAAGCCTGTTGTTAAATACTTCTGAACTAATTCTAGCACCCAGTTTGTAGCCGATTGAATATGCAACAAAATCTTGCTATTTTCGCCAATATCTGCTAATACTAGCATCCCTTCATTTAAAACATTGCGATCGAAATCTGGCGGTAGCGTCAAGACAGTTTCTTGAAAAAGAATAGCCCATGTCTCATCATAATTTTGACAAGCCAGCAATTGCAGACTTATCTCACCTGAAATTTCCTTCTTTTGTACTTGGGCTAAATATAGCATAAGCGTAATTGGTAATTGGTAATTGGTAATTGTAATTGGTAATTCATAATTTGCCGTGTTAGAACAATTTGTTATATTTTTGAAACCAAATTTGTAGGGGCGGGTTCACCAACAATTTACGGTAAAAATGAATAACTTCATAAACCCGCCCCCGCCCACCAACAATACAAATGTACCATAATTTATTGGTTGGTGAAATGTTCATCTAAATAATCGCGGGGATGGGGCGGGTTTATGAGATTGTTTGTGGATTTCATAGATAGTTGGTGAACCCGCCCTACGGAATTTTGGGATTGTTTTGATGAGGCTATTGAAACCAAATTTGTAGGGGCGGGTTCACCAACAATTTACGGTAAAAATGAATAATTTCCTAAACCCGCCCCCGCCCCACCAACAATACAAATGTACCATAATTTATTGGTGAAATGTTCATCTAAATAATCGCGGGGATGGGGCGGGTTTATGAGATTGTTTGTGGATTTCATAGATGGTTGGTGAACCCGCCCTACGGAATTTTGGGATTGTTTTGATGAGGCTGCACAACCAATCAAAACAGAAAATATCTCTGCGCCATTGGCAAAACAGTTGCCGGTTCGCAAGTCAACAATTGTCCATCCGCCCTCACTTCATAGGTTTCTGGATCGACTTCCATGTGCGGCAAATAATCGTTGAGTTTCATATCTCTTTTACTAATCTGCCTTGTCCCGGAAACTGCTACAGTTGGCTTTTGTAAACCGAGCTGTGCTGCAATATCTCGATCGCGCGCCACCTGCGAAACAAACGTCAAACAAGTCGCCCCAATTGCCCCCCCAAAGCTGCCAAACATCGGCCGCATATGCACCGGCTGCGGCGTCGGAATGCTCGCATTAGCGTCCCCCATCTGCCCGTAGGCGATCGCACCACCCTTAATTACCAACTCCGGTTTCACCCCAAAAAACGCCGGCCGCCACAAACACAAATCCGCCAACTTACCCTCTTCCACCGAACCCACATACTGACTAATTCCGTGAGTAATCGCCGGATTAATCGTGTATTTAGCAACGTACCGCTTCGCCCGAAAATTATCATTTCCCCCCTCTATTCCCCCCCCTTGGTAAGGGGGGGTTATCCCTCTTGTTTCCCCCCCTTGGTAAGGGGGGGTTAGGGGGGGTAAATTCCCCCTTTGCACCTTCATCTTATGCGCCGTTTGCCAAGTCCGAATAATCACCTCTCCCACTCTTCCCATGGCCTGCGAATCAGAAGAAATCATACTAAAAGCACCCAAATCGTGCAAAATGTCCTCAGCAGCAATAGTTTCCCTTCTAATTCTCGACTCAGCAAAAGCCACATCCTCAGGAATCCCCCGATCCAAATGGTGGCAAACCATCAACATATCTAAATGTTCTTCCAAAGTATTGACAGTGTAAGGGCGAGTCGGGTTAGTAGACGAAGGCAAAACATTAGCTTGGCCGCACACTTTAATAATATCCGGTGCGTGTCCGCCGCCAGCACCTTCTGTGTGGTAAGTGTGAATTGCCCGATTTTTAAACGCAGCAATTGTAGCTTCCACAAATCCCGCTTCATTCAGAGTGTCTGTGTGAATTGCCACCTGCACGTCGTACTCATCAGCTACATTCAAACAATTGTCGATCGTTGCTGGCGTAGTTCCCCAATCTTCATGAAGCTTCAAACCCATTGCACCCGCCAAAACTTGCTCGACTAATCCTTGAGGTTGACTGCTATTTCCCTTACCTAAAAATCCCAGATTCACCGGAAAAGCATCGGCTGATTGCAGCATTCTGTACATATGCCAAGGCCCCGGAGTGCAAGTTGTAGCGTTTGTACCCGTTGCTGGGCCAGTGCCGCCGCCGATCATGGTAGTGACTCCAGAGGCGATCGCCACTTCGATTTGTTGCGGGCAAATAAAATGAATGTGAGTATCAACTCCCCCCGCCGTCAGAATCATTCCCTCACCAGCAATTACTTCCGTGCCGGGCCCGATAATAATATCTACCCTATCTTGAATGTAAGGATTTCCGGCTTTCCCAATTTTAAAAATCTTGCCATCTTTAATCCCAATATCTGCCTTGACAATCCCCCACCAATCCAATATCAAAGCATTAGTAATTACCGTATCAACAGCACCATCAGCATTAGAAATAGGCGACTGTCCCATGCCATCGCGAATGACTTTACCGCCGCCAAACTTAACTTCATCCCCGTAGGTTGTGAAATCTTGTTCAACCTCTATGAATAACTCAGTATCAGCTAACCGCACGCGATCGCCCGTTGTCGGCCCGAAGGTTTCCGCGTAAGCGCGGCGATCCATTCTGTAACTCATGCTTTCTCCTAATATAAATATTTTTTTAGTTGGCAGTTGAGGCTCGCTTAAATTATACTATGTGCCGAGTTCTTCAATCTGAGTTAGCAAATATAGCGGTTCTCAAGCGTGGTGAGGTATGCCCTAATGCCCTAATGCCCACGGAACCCACGGAGCCCTATGCCCACGGAGCCCTATGCCCACGGAGCCCTATGCCCTATGCCCATGAGTACCTCATCTTTTTGAGAAAGGCTATATTTACAACATTTGTGCGATCGCCCCATTTGTCGATTTGTAAATTCATTCCAGCATTTTCTTGATTTCCCTTCTCAAAACCTCCACATCCACCGTCATATCCATGCTAATTAAACTCCAATCTTCCGAATCGTCGCTGTTATCAACCATACGGGAGTATTCTAATCCCAATATCTGGGAAATGTAATAGAAAAACGGCGGCGTGTACCCGCCATAAAAGCATTCCAATACTTTCGTTCCAGGCTGACACCACAACAAATTTGTAAAACCAGCGCCGTGAGGGCCAACAACCACCGCTGCTTCTGCAAACAGGCGAATTTGTTCATCCACAGTGCGCGAAATATCTTCCAAAATTTCAAAACCAAACTCTTTCAACACCTCTCGTACTTGTGCCTCATTTTTAACCTGGCGTTGCCCGCTTCTAGAAAGATACAATTTCCTGTAAGGCTTGACATTTTCCTTGAGACAGAATTTCTTCCGCAAAAGCTCTATATCGTAAGGACTGGGGAAATACCAATCTTGATTGTTTCCTAATACTAAACTTTCTGCATGATATCCTGTATCTCTAGCCCGAGTGTCGATTAGCGAGCTTTTAGGAATACCGAGTTTGGTCAGAAAATCCAACTCAAAAGCTGTATGGCGCAAAGGATAACAAATTTTGGCTTCTTGCCAAATCTCCTTACCTAAAGCCTCCTCAATCCTACAAAGTTTTGCCAGTACAAAAATCACATAATCGTAATAACTGCACCACAAATGCGACCAAGGAGCAACTACCAGCGGATAGGTAATTTGGTGGGATTTATAAGGCCATTCCAGAATACCCGCGCCGCTAATCCGAAAATCTAGGTCTAACAGCAACTTGTGATTTAGCAGCGTGTTTCCAGACGTACAAATAGTTAGAGCCTCTATGTGTTTATTCACGGAAATTTTCCACACATAATCCGGGTCAAAAGACACGGTTTTTTCTGTGGTAAAAAACCGAGAAGGTACTCCATTTACTGAGGTTAATGCAGGTATGTTGACGGGTTCGTGCTGCTGTTTGTAAACGATGCTGTTATCTAATAATTTGATGCTGGTACGCCGATCTAACGGGGTTCTCCAGATACGCCTCGACGTTGCAAGCAAACTCTGCTTCAACATCTGTTTTATCTGGTCAACTAATTTTGGATTCATCATGCGCTTTTGCTGTGTATGTTTGCGGTTTTGAATACCAATATCGATCGCAAACTGCCGATTTTAACTCGCTCAAAAGTCTGAGGTTTCACTAACAAAAGAAAGGCATTTATACACTTATGCAGAGAATTTTTTTTGACATTGCTTTGTCACTCTCCAGCGGTAGTGCTGTTCAACAGTTGACAGTTGGCAGTTGACAGTTGACCGAAGGAGAGCGACCTCTACCTAGAAGGAAGAGAATTGGAGTAATGAATAGTCTGATTTTAATTTCTCCCGATCGGGGAGAGGCTTTCAACCAATTCTTTCTGGTAAGTGATACCATTTTGATTTTAGCTTTTCCATAGGATGACCGAGCGCGATCCTGGTTGGGATTGCGAGGTTAAAGTTGCATTATTTTAACTGGGATGAGTTTTAAGTTAACAAATTCCCAATTCAACATTCAACACTTGCAAACGATTTTCTGCTTTCATACTTAACTTTCCAGATGACCGTTCACTTTTCCATTAAAGCCGTAGACTTGACGGCTACCCACAAACGGTACTAATTGAATTTCTCTTTCATCTCCCGGCTCAAATCTAACTGCTGTACCTGCGGGGATATCCAACCGCATTCCTTTTGCTTGTTCTCGTTCAAATTCTAAGGCTTCGTTCGCTTCGTAAAAGTGATAGTGAGAACCAACTTGAATGGGCCTGTCACCCGTATTTGCAACCAGCAACCGCACTGTTGGGCGATCGGCATTTAGCTCAATTTCACCGTCTGAAACAATCATTTCTCCCGGAATCATATCTGTCTCCTGCGAGTCTGTGGGTTTAAATATTATTTAACGAATCGGATCGTGCACTGTCACCAACTTAGTTCCGTCGGGAAAAGTCGCCTCAACTTGCACTTCATGCACCATTTCCGGTATCCCTTCCATCACATCTTCCCGCGTCAGGAGAGTTGTCCCGTAGCTCATTAAATCTGCGACGGTGAGGCCATCTCTTGCTCCTTCTAAAATCGCGGCGGAAATGTAGGCTAGTGCTTCTGGATAGTTTAATTTTAAACCTCTGTGTTTGCGACGCTCTGCTAGCAGGGCGGCGGTGAAAATCAGCAGTTTGTCTTTTTCTTGGGGGGTGAGTTGCATTTTTATTCTTGTAAGTGCGATCGCATTATTTATTCAAGTTCAACTATCAGCCGTGGCAAATCATCGGTAATTACATCCCATGACTCAAGATAGTGTTAACATCTGGTTTGTGTCAAGGTGATTTATCCTTTTGTTTTTGGACTTTAGCAAAGAACCGAAAACGACTTTTTGCCGATCGCATATTTCTGACTTAAATCGGCTATATTTGTCACGACGAATGTCAATCGGAAGAAGTAGTCTGTCTGGTACTGGGGGCGGGTATTGCATTTGATGTGTTGCACCGGAAACAGAAAGTAGGTGAAACTAAAAGAGAATGCTATTTTATCCAAACTCTGGGCAAACAGCAAGGGCGTTCTGAAAAAGACAAGCGCAGCAATTCCCAAATAGCGACAAACCAGTCTCTGGCGGCAGCGGTGGACGAACCGCGATATCGGCACAGCAAACCGTTGGGAATGCGAGTAACGCCGGCAGCAGAATTAACGGCTACAGATCCGGAATAAATTGTATCTTCGCACCGCAAAGCTCGCACTTTTTCCAGCATCTCGGCTGTGACTGGTTCGCCGATCCAAGCGAGGGTAGCAACTACGGGTTTTCCTGCTAAGCCGTGAGCGCTTTCGAGCATTTCGCCCCCACCTTTGAGCCATTGTCTGTCAATCCACAGAGGGCTGTTTTTTTGCCAGATTTCGGTGTGCGATCGCCATTCTCCAGACAAGAACTTTTCGCCCCTAGCACTGCGTCCGAACCGCGTAATTTCCCACAGCAAAATACTGGCTTGCGGTGCTAATTCTACCCGCAAGTCTTGTCGGTAAACTGCGCCGTCGAAAACGATAGTTTCCTGGGGAAGCCATTCCAAATGAGCGCCAGTATCTAGTTGAATGTCAATATTTTGTTGCGCTGACTGTCCGCTGCTGCGATAAATTTTACCAGCCGCAGCACTGGTGATTAAGGCTTTGGCGTTTTCTTGGAGGTGGAAATTGAGCGAAAGGCGATCGCCCCCGACAACTCCCCCAGCCGTGTGCAAAACTACGCTGTGACAAACCTCTTTCCCTTCAGGATAAAACGGACGCTGTACCTTGAGCGGCGCTTGCATTTGATTGTGAATAATTTGGGTAGCCCCGTCACGGTTTGCGTAGGCTAACTTGAGGCTGCCATGCCAACCATTTTGAAATTTATTTGTAGAGGGGTCAGTCAAATTTTTGAGCATATTTTTTTGCATTAAAATTCAATACCTATCAAATTATATCTGAGTTATTTTACTCATTTGAAAACTTCATTTTTGGGCTAATATTACATAATCATCAATTGAGTAATTCAAGTCATAACGTAAGTTAAAGTGCTTACGAAAAAGTGGACTGATGAATTGCTGGGTATGAAGATTTTCTCTAGCAAATTTTCCAAAATTCGGATGGGATGTCCGGCTGTTTGTTGAATGTAAATATTTATACCAAACCAAGTTTAACCCCACATCATCAAGAAATTGTTTGACCACACTTAGCTCCTGTTCGCAACTTTCAATTTGACGAATATTGTAAGGTTTAAGCAACTTATTTTCTTGAATAATTAGCAAAACATAACCACAATCTGTCAGGCAATCCGTAAATATATCCTTATAAATGCGATGGGATTTTTCTCTTCTATCCTCATCGTTAAAAAAACAGTGAGAAATTACAATAAAATCAAAAAAGTTTTGAGGAATCTTTCTAGATTGACTTTCACCATCAAAGATACTAGAAGTGTCAAACCGAAAGTAAGCATTGATCTCGTGGGGTTCCATATATTGCCGCCAAAATTGGAGTCCGCGATATTGAAAAGCTTTTTGCTGTTCCAAAGAGTAATAGGATATGTGCATTGGCGGTATTAAACAAAAGTCGTTAATAGTTTGCAGGAACAAACCTAGTCCGTAGGCAACTGTCCCCGGCCCTGCGGCAATATCAAGGATATTGACTTTAGTTGGTAATAATCCTGCTTTGTAAATGAGAAACCAAGCTAGATATGCACAATAGACGTTATCTAGGAAATACCTAATTAAATAGATGTGAGGACTTAGCTCAAAACTGTATCGAGGATCTTGTCCTTCTTTGAGTTTTTGTATATCGTCAATAGCTTGTTGAAGTAAAGAATCAAAATTTGTTTTTTGCCGACTCAAATTATTCAGCTCATTTTTGATGAAACCAGCCAAATGTTGTTCAAACTTATCAAATACTTTTTCATAAATCCCTGTGCATTGAATCATGCTGGCATCGCATTCTTTAAGCTTGAAACTTTGTGAAATAACTTCAATAAATTGTGTATCCGGAGTCAATAAGCTTAAGTCATCAATATCTCCGGGAAAGGCATCAATTTTTCCGAACCCCAGTTCCAGTTCTAACTCTGCTAAACGCCGATCGCCTTCTTGGAGGCGGTTATTTTTTTGTTGCAATAATTTTTCAAGCTGTAGCCATTCTTTATATAGTTTCTCCTGCCACGATAATTTTGCCCCTGAATTTTGTATTTCTTTTAACAGTTTTTGGGCAAGTCGATTATTTTGACTCTTAACGGCTTGGTTAAACTTTTGAGAACGCCACCAGTTAGCTAGCAGATTATTCATAGCCAAATCCCTCTTTGCCTTCCATGATTTCAACATCCGGGAGCATCGCCTTGAGTTTATTTTTAAACTTGCGATAACTCTGCTGTTCGCTATTGTACCACCAAGCGTACTTTTGTTTAAGAGCTAATGCTTCTGAGCGCGTTGATGCAATTAGCGATCGCTCGTTGCTGGCATGAAAATCTTGAATCACTACCCGATCGACAACTTCTAGCTTGCTAATAAAATTACCTTCATCTTCGGGTAGGGTAGGTAGTAGTGGGGTCACAGTTATAGAAAATCTGACTTCGCAATTTTCTTGATAAGGAAAGCTGTATTTCAGTTTGGCAATAGCTTTAAGTCTTGCAGGAATACTCGGAGATTTTGGTTCAAAATCTTTCCGCACTTTTTCGCTACCAGTTGGAATGCTCATGTTGATTCGCAATCGCTGGAATTGCTGTAAAATATCGATATCTCTAGTTATCATAGGACTGCGAGTTTGGATAACCAGCGTCGGCTGATAGGGAACCATGACTTCTAACAAATGCCTAGTTAGTTGTTCTTTCGATTCAATTGGCTGATACGGATCTGTGACACTACTCATGTAAATTGTCGGTGGGCGATCGGGGTTTTTCTTGTGCCAACGTTCTAACTCTTTCTTAAGAATTGCCACTGCATTTTGCTTGATAATTACCCAATTTCCCCAATCATCTCGCATCTGTGAATTCGGGCTGAAAGCAGCAGCATAACAATAGCTGCATCCGTACTGACAGCCCCGATAAGGATTTAGCGTGAAATCGTAAGCACTGATAAATCCAGTAGCTTTGTTAAGCACTGATTGTGCATTTTGTGCATACACTTTGGCATTCCCGAAGTTTTCCCTGAGTGCGGAAGTGTGTTTTTTGCCGACGGAATATCCCTCATACTGAGACTTTACCATGATTACACGTGCTCCACGATTAAAAGAGAAAATGTTTAGGGATGAGAAATGCGATGGTGTTTCGATTTTACTATTTTATAGTACCGAACTAAAAAAAGTTGCCAAAACAGTGGGGAATTACTCAATTTTATAATAAGTTTTTTGAAGAAACAACTAGCTAACTTTATAAACTGTATTTTAAGGTCGATCGCCAATGTAATGCAAGCTTATGGATTTACTGACAGCGACGATATTTTCGCAAAATTGCTGAAATCCCACCTAGAACTGGCAAAAAAAACCGGAAGAACCCGTAGTTAGAGCTTGTATCCTTAACTAAGTAAGTGAAAATACTGTAGCTTTTTTTATGATTTTTGTAAAGTTGCGTATAATCACATAAATTGTTGATACAGATCACAAACACTTTTGTCTAAGAACAGAGATAATTAAGGCGTTATGGGGTAAATCGCGTCGGCTGGCAGCTCAGATAGCAATTGATCTGGCAAATTCAATAGAAAGATTAGTTTGACATTTTGTACTCAACCAACTGTCAGGCTAGAAAACGAAAAAGTTAAAAATCCGAAAAATTATCGTATCTCCCTATCGTTTTTTTAGGGAGTAGAATACGAAGTATTATAATTTTTCAACAAATCTACTGATTAACTGAGAAATACAGGTTTATGCTGTTTCTCGATATTGCAAAAAATTGTGCAGGATGTCAACTACTCCTGATTTGTTTGGGAGGAACTTTCGATGTTATTATTGACCGACACTCAGCCCCAAGATAGCAAAGTAGAGCCAGCAAACTCTGCTCAGAAAAAATTGTTACACCATAGATTTATTAATTTAAACTGGCTAAGGGAACGATTCAACCATTTGCGGATAGGCCAAAAAATCAGCTATGGCTATGCTTTAGCTATCGGCATAGCGATTTTGGGAACGGGTGCGGGCCTGAAAGTGGGAGACTACTTTCGCAAGCAAGCTTTAATTCAGGTAAATGTTGCTCAACAACAACAGCAACTGTTGCAAAATTTGCAAAATAGCATATTTGAAGCCCGATCGCACGCAGCGAGATTCCCGGCAGTTTTGGGAAACACGGTGTGGCTGCAATACGAACACGATCGGTTTGTCCAGCAAATCAATCAGGCGAAAATCCTGATTGCGGAAATACAATTTTTTGCGATCAAAAATCCCGACTGGCTAGCAAGACAAGAGAAAGATTTGCAGTCAATATTGCCAAGGTATGCGATGGTCATCGATTATTACGATCGGCTAACTAAACTGCAATTAAAAGAAGCCGAAGTGTGGCATTTGGAAGCTAACCGCATCGAGTCGGCACAGCTACAATTGTTGAGAAATCGCAGCGGCGAAGAGGCGATCGTACTAGATAAACTTTCCGATCATTTAACCCAATTAATTGCTACTGTAGACATTCAAAAAATGCAAGGGGTAGAAGCATTAGAAGAAGCTGAAAGTTTGCGAAACCGAATTATTCTCGGGAGTATGGTAATTTCAGGACTCCTCGCCGTGTTACTGGCGGACAAAACGAGCCGCGCCATTGCCCAACCCCTCGAAAGCGTGACAAACGTCGCCCAGCAAGTAGCCCGCGAATCTAATTTTAACCTGCAAGTACCAGTCACAACTGAAGACGAAATCGGAGTTTTAGCGGCTTCTTTCAATGAATTGATTCAGCGAGTTAGCGATTATACACAAGAACTAAAAGAAACTCAATCCCAATTAATTCAGACTGAAAAAATGTCGTCTCTCGGTCAAATGGTGGCAGGGATCGCCCACGAAATCAACAATCCGGTTAATTTCATCGGTGGTAACATTGACCATGCTAATAGATACATCCAAGATTTGGCAGACTTGGTAACTCTCTATCAAGCATACTATCCCAACCCACCGGATGAAATTAAAGACTGCATCGAAGACATTGAATTGGACTTTCTCAGCAAAGATTTGCCAAAAACGCTTGCTTCGATGAAAATGGGAGCCGATCGCATTCGCGAAATTGTCGTATCCATGCGGAACTTTTCCCGTTTAGACGACGGTTACATGAAACCTGCGGACATTCACGAAGGAATAGACAGCACCCTGATAATTCTCAATCACCGACTCAAACAAGGTATCGAAGTTATTAAAGAATACGCTAATTTGCCTCCGGTTGAGTGCTATGGAGCGCAACTGAATCAAGTATTTATGAACGTACTCGGCAATGCAATTGATGCGCTGGAGGAGGTAAAAAAGGCAGACAGAGCGTTTTCACCAACGATTTGGATCTGCACGGAAGTTACGGCAGATAATGCTATCACTGTCAAGATTCGGGATAATGGGCCGGGAATTACCGCAGCCACTGCCCAACAGATATTTGACCCGTTTTTTACTACAAAGTCGATCGGCAAAGGCACTGGATTAGGATTGGCTATTTCCTATCAAATCGTTGCCAAGCATCAAGGCAAAATTGAGATGAATTCTCAAATTGGACAGGGGACGGAATTTGCGATTACTTTGCCAATTGCTGAGTAATATAGCAGGCGATCCGGGACGGGCTAGAAGCCCATCCCACAAATCGGGGGGTGCATCTCAATGCAAGCGAATATATCCGTATGGGCTATAGCATGACCGCAGAAAATATGGGATTATAACTAATAACTTATATGCGGTCATGCTTCTTCAGGCTTCAAAAACCAGATCCACCCAAATCCGGGACGGGCTAGAAGCCCATCCCACAAATCTTGCAAGCATTACTATAAGCTAGCGCGCATCTAATTTGAAGAATTCTCTTTCTTACAACTCTTGTGGGGTGGGCTTCTAGCCCGCCCGAAAAGTTAAATCCGCCACATCTTAGGATTTAGAGAAAGATGAGCGGAAATTAGAACTCTTGGTGTTGAGGCCAATCTGAAACTATTAGCTCACAAACCATGAAAATTTAATGGGGGTGGAGGGACTTGAACCCACACGACCGTTTCGGGTCAACGGATTTTAAGTCCGTAGCGTCTACCATTCCGCCACACCCCCTTTCGTGAAGCTGCTGCTGTGGTTTTGACCCACTGACAACAACAGCCTTTTATTCTACACGCAAAACCCTAAATAGCGCAACCCCTAATTGAAAAATTCTCAAAAGTCGCGCTGTATCTCCCCAAGCGGTACAATAGTTAACCAGCTAGCTGAGCGTGTCAACCGACTGACCCTGTTATTATTCCCTTAAAGCAAATCTATGTATATTACCTTGCTGCTTTACGCCGTCTTGGGAGGAGCTTACCTCCTGGTAGTACCCGCGGGCACCTACGCTTACCTGAACAGTCGCTGGTACGTGGCCTCCTCTTTTGAGCGTGGCTTCATGTACTTCTTGATGTTCTTCTTTTTCCCTGGTATGTTTCTCCTCGCTCCTTTTTTGAATTTTCGCCCCAAACGGCGGCAGATAGAAGCCTAAATGCGACGTATTGACGTAATTGGAATCAGTCTAGGCTTTTTTGTAGCGGGTGGGTTGGCCTACTTGGTGCTACAATTCGCCGGACTCGACAGCATGAATGCTGGGATTTGGAGTCAGTTATTTTTGATAGCTGGCTTGATTGGCTGGCTGGTGACTTATTTGTTTCGAGCGCTTACTCAAAAGATGACTTACAGTCAGCAACTGAAAGAGTACAAAGATGCTGTCTTGCAGAAGCAGCTCGATGAACTCACTCCTGAAGAGTTAGCCAAACTTCAAGCCGAAATTGAGCAGGAAAAAGATAGTTAGTCAGTGGTTAGTTGTCAGTTGTCAGTTGTCAGTTGTTAGTGGTTAGTGGTTAGTTGTCAGTTGTTATATCATGTCCGGTCGATCGACCGCGATTTTTGTAGGGGCCCGTGAGCCAACAATACCTGCCAATAATTGATAATCTCAAAAACCCGCCCCGACCGGGATATTATGGTTAATCAATCGGACATGATATTAGTTGTTATTAGCTAATACCAACTGCCAACAACCAACTGCCAAGAATCAACTGCCAAGAATCAACTGCCAAGAGTCAACTGCCAAGAATCAACTGCCAAGAATCAACTGCCAACAACCAACTGCCAACTCCCTAATGACTATTTCTCATTGTTTTGAAACGTTGCGAAAAAGCAACCAGTGTGGATTAATTCCTTTTATTACTGCTGGCGATCCAGATTTGGAGACAACGGCTAAAGCGCTACAAGTTTTGGATGATAACGGTGCAGATGCGATCGAGCTTGGCGTACCTTATTCCGATCCCCTAGCTGACGGGCCGGTGATTCAAGCTGCTGCTACGAGGGCGCTACAGCGGGGAACGCGGTTAGATTCGGTACTGGAAATGGTAGCGAGAGTTAGTCCGAATTTGCGATCGCCCATCATTCTCTTCGCATACTACAACCCGATTTTGTACCGAGGTATCGAAACCTTCTTGCAGGAAATCAAAAGTGCTGGAGTTCAGGGATTGCTTGTACCAGACTTGCCCTTAGAAGAAGCTGACAGCCTCATCCAACCTGCCAACAAATTAGGGATTGAACTCACCTTATTAGTTGCTCCCACAAGTCCCAAAAGTCGCATAGAAGCGATCGCTCGCGCGTCTCAAGGATTTATTTACTTAGTCAGCGTGATGGGGGTGACAGGAGTGCGGGAAGGCTTAGATACGCGAGCAAAAGAGTTGCTGAAAGAAATCCGCAGCATCACCGACAAACCCATCGGCGTCGGCTTTGGTATCTCGAAACCCGAACACGCCCGTCAAGTCAAAGAATGGGGTGCAGATGCTGCGATTGTTGGTAGTGCTTTTGTCAAACGCTTGGCCCAAGGAACTCCAGAAGAGGGTTTAGAGGCGATCGGCGAATTCTGCAAGAGTCTAAAAACAGCTATTCAAAATGATTAGTAACTGTGCAGATACTTTCCGCCATTAGACAGATGTGGGCGATCGGCACGTGCGGCGACAATTGCCATTAAAGACCTTGTTGTACTTGAGATCGTACACCCATTTCCTTCTGGTTCCTGACCGGAAGGTTTTTTTTACCTCCCAAAGCGCAAAACAGTTCAACTACAGTAGTCCTGTCCCGATCGCCGCTATATGTATACATGACTCGCTCTTCGGTGATAGCACTCTTCAACAGTTGACAGTTGACAGTTGACAGTTGACAGTTTGAGAGCGACCTCTACCCTTAAGTCCGAGGATTGGAGTAATGAATAGTCTGATTTTAATTTTCCCCTCAAAGGGAGAGGCTTTAAACTAATTATTTCTGGTAAAAAATGCTTTTTACTATCATTTAGCTCTCATTCCTGCTCTCGCGACTATAACTAAAGCTTTTGTTATTGCTTCTAGTATGACTTAAGGAATGTTACTTCAGATAGATGAAAAACTTCTGTTTGTCTTCGTATATTTAAAAAAGTGTTTGAGTGCTTAATGTTTGTAATGGTAGCCACCTACAGAACCACCAGGCATTTAAACATATTCCAAAAAATAAGTCACCATAGAAAGGAGCATTTTTATGAACAGACTAACTGCATTTCTGAAAAAAATTCGAGCTGTACAAATTTTAACAGTGTTTCTCGTCGGCATTTTAGTATTTGTGAGCACTGCCTGCAAGGGATCTGATGTCATAGCCGGAAAAACTGCCGACCAAATTAGAAAAGAAGTGCCTTCAGAGGCTGTAACTTCCGTATACAAAGGCGGCCAGAATCAATACAGCGATGACGATCCCAGAAACCCAATGGTTAAAGGAGTAGAAGCAAAAGCTAAGCTTCTTAAAGAGGAAGCCCAGCGCCGCATCGAAACCAAATCTAGTAGCAATGTGCGTGAAAATATCCGGCGGGTAGCAGATGACGCGCCGAACAAACTCGACCAAATTGGCGAGAAGATGAATGACAATGTTCGTACCGCTCAGCAGAAAGCTGATGAGTTTGGTGACAAAACAAAACAAGGCTTTGCTAATCTTAAGGAAAATACTCGCGAAGGCTTGAAGGGAGCAAAAGGGATTGTTAAAGAAGCCACCGAGGGAGCAAAAGAAAGAGCTGCTGAGGGTACTGAGTCGCTGAGATATAATGTCAGCGAAGGCAAAGAAAATGTCAAAGATGCAGCGCGAAATGTAAAATACAACGCTGAAGATGCCTCGGACAAGGTTCGCGCGAAAGTAAATCGAGATATTGACAGAACTCAACGAGCTGCTGAAAGAGCGGTAGACGCGATCGACTAATTTGAAATAAAGCTATTTCCCGATCTCAAAGCAGCAGTCAGACAGAGTTTTTAACCTACCTCTGTCTGACTGCATTTTATTATTCTAGTCTGTTTTAACCCAATACGGTTTACTTAAGATGGTCCGAAGAGAGGCACGTTAGCTTTCGCGATCCGAAGGAAAGCAATCTCCGTATCTATTGTTCATAGGGTTTTACCCCCAGGGTGTTCTTAAGTAAACGGTATTGGGCTTTAAGTTTTAACCCAAGACGCTTGTAACAGTATGTAAACAGGCTTAAGTCAGCCAGTAGAAAGCATTTGGACACTTTACAATCGTTTACATAGTTGTGTTTTAAAGCGCCGACTTACTTAGAGCCAAGTCGATCAAACCATATGAAAAATAGACACTCTTGTTTGCTTTCCTTCGGATCGCTGCGCTAACGTGCCTCTCTTCGGACAATCTTAACCTCAAGAAAGGCTGGTTTCAGCAGAATGAAACATGAAATAGCCCTGGAACTAATGACTGTTGACTAATAACTAATAACTAATATAGCCTTTCTCAAAAAGATGAGGTATGGCTGACAGCTTACATAACCGCTTAAATCAAGAGGGCTGAAGCCCAACAACGTACCTCGTCTTTGTGAGAACCGCTATAACAACTAACAACTGACAACTGTCAACTGTCAACTGTCAACTGTCAACTGACAATTACCATTCATCGTTTCGCTTGTTGCTGTGGGTTTCCCAATCGTCGCCTGGGTGCTGATACAAGGGTTCGGGTTCCAATTCTGCTGACATTTCTAATTCTGGTTCCGATTCTTCTTGCTGGTAGATGTTTAGAGGTTCGACAACGCGGGCGATCGCATCTTTGACAAAAGCTTTGACAAACTCGTCTTTCCGATTTAACTGAAACTGCCTTTGCACGACTTCGGCGATGCCGCCGTCACCCCAATCTTGGTCGTGTCGGAAATATTCAATAAAACTTTTCCCGGCAATTCTGGTTAAATAAGCGGCGCTGACTGCTTGAATTGCTTTGCCAAGTACAAATCCGGCTACACTTAACTGCAACGCCCTTGAGACTACTTGAATTACGCCTTCAACTATTCCTAAGCTGGCTAGGGTTTTGGCGAGAGACAGGGCTAGTTCTTTGGCGCGATCGATATTTAATTCGCAGCCGTAAATCTTGGCAATTTCTACTACCATTTGAGCGTTAACTGCTGCTGTCGCTAACAAATCTACAACTGGCAAAGGCGTAACGGCAATTACTCCGGCTCCGATCCACTGAAAGCGCTCTACTACTTTATCAGCAGCGCGCCGTCTTTGAGCGTCAATTAATTTGCGTGCTTGGTCTCCCAAATGCTGAGATTGTAGCAAAATGTTGTCCGCAATTAAGTCTTCGCCTTCGGCTCGCAAAATTGCTGCGATTCGCCGAATTAATGGCATCATATCGGGGTCTGGCTGAAATATTGTCCCGCTTTCTAGTACAACTTTTTGCGGGTTGGCGCTAATTGCAACTACATCCATTGCTGATATTAAACCTTTAACTCGCTGTCGCAGTTGATCGAGAATTTCGTCTCTGTCGTTGTCGGGATAAAGGTCTACTTTATTAAAAACCACGATCGACCTTTTGCCAATTTGGGCCAAAGTCCGCAGCGGTTCATACTCAGATTTGCGTAAATCGCCGTCCAACACAAATAAGATCAAATCAGCCCGGGCCGCCAACTGCCGCGCCAATTCCTCTCTGTAAGTCCCCGCTACTCCCGCTTCCAAGATGCCTGGGGTATCAGTAATTGCTAATTCTCGATCGACTCCTTTCAATTTCAGAGTGTAAGTTTCTCCAACTTCGGTAGTTCCCATTGGCGCCCCCACCTGTCCGGCCATCCGCCCCACCAGCGCATTTACAGCCGAAGTTTTGCCCGCAGAACCGGTACCGAAAACAACGATCCGAACATTGCCGCGGGCCATGCTAGCTTCTATTTCGCGGGCTCTCAACAGCAAAGCTTGCCGTGCTACTTCATCTTGAATGCGATCGACTTGCTGCCTGATTGCTTTGAGATTTTCCGAAGCAGCTTCGCTTTTGACAACAGGAATCTTCGGATCTATCGCCCGTTTTCCCTTAACTTTTCCCGGACGTTGCAGCAGCCTAAAATAATAAAACAGCGCAAAAATTAGCGTTGCTAAAAGTACAACGATCAGGAAAATTAGCAAATTAGCCAGCAGCGGAGAAGCAGACAACGCAACTTGACTGTAAAGCCCAGTTAAGGAACTCACCAGCCCAATAATCAACCCCAGGGTGAGGCAGAAAGCGGCAATTAATGTTAGCAGGCGCGGCAAAGGCATGGGGCAGGGGCAAGTAAAAGGGTTATATTTTGATTTTTACATTTTCGCCAGAACTCGGAACTGTTGAAGCGCCCGATCGTACTGCTGCGCGCGTAAATTCCGATTCGGCTTGTCCTTCGGGTTCCATGCAGTGTGGGTTTGAGTGCCAGCGGATGCAACTAAAACATGGCGATCGCGCCCGAGGCTGCAATTGTAGCTTAGCAGACAATTTATTGTTCCACTCACCCGCCCGAACGCCTTTGTCGGTTTACTGATACCTACCTACCTATTTATTCGATCGCGAGTTGAACTATATAGTTTTTTAAACAAATATATCTTAAGTACCTAGAAACACGGTTTATTAACGTCATACCAGTTGCCAAAAAGAATGCAACTGATTTTCCAGTTTTCCAAATCCTTACGGAATCAGTCATTCCCAATTTTTCAATCTAACATCTAAAATCGTAATCGTATAAGTGCATCCTAAAATATCCGATAACGGAAACGATAAACCAAGTTGCTAGTGCAGGATAAGAACGAGCGTCCTAATAAAAAAAAAATAGTATGATGAGTGAAAATACCCAATTCAAAACTATTTTCGGTAATCTTGAAAAACAGGCTTTGCTATAATTCACAGTTGAGCAACCACTGTACGGAGCGAAAATTATGGGACTCTTTGACCAAATTTTGAGTGCGATCGACAATCCCAACCAACAAGCAAGTCCCAATCAGTTGGGCAACATTCTGGGTGCGGTAGAGCAGTTGAGCGGCAACCACGGCGTCGATGCGGGTACGACTCAGCTAGCGATGTCGGTTTTGGGTGGATACGTGCGATCGGCATTGCAAGACGTGCGATCGCAATCTGGAGACGTACAAGCTCAAGAAGTTGTCAACCAATTTAGCGGCACAAATCCCAATGCACAAGCGGTACAGAGTTTGTTCGGAGGTGGCCAACTGACGCAAATAGTGACCGATATCGCCCAAAGAACCGGCTTGAATAACGAAACAGTGCAAGGGATGATCCCTGTTTTACTGCCCTTGGTACTCAATTTGCTGCAAAGCGGCGGCAACGCCCAAAATCCAGCCCAGGGCGCAAATCCCGTTTTGAATGCGTTTTTAGATGGAGATGGAGACGGCGACGTAGATATTACTGACGCCATGTCGATGGCTAGCCGCTTTTTGAATCAGGGCTAATTACCTGAAAATTCGGGGAGAGAAATTGACGTTTGTAGTGAGGACTTCAGTCCTCATTAAAATCTAATTATGCAGGTGCGCGGCGCGCACCTTACCGCCTTAACGCTCTTATGAAAATAGTCCGAACCCTCGGCTAACGGCATTTCCCAGGCGATCGCACAATGAAGCAGTTGGCAAACTATTTCCTTGCTGTTCCCATTTTTCCACGAGTTGGCGGCCCAGGGGCGTGAGGCGAAAACTATCGGTAATCCCTTGTCCATCTACTTCGCGCCGCAACACGCCGACTTGAATCAGCCACAGCAGCGAGTTTTCGGCTGCGAGTTCGGATACGGGCGATCGGGTGTAGCCACTTTCGACACCTGCATTTGAGGCGATCGCGCTTAGGAAAACACTGTTATCGCGGATGGTCTGGAAGAAGTGTAATTGAAAAGGAGCACACCGGATCGCGCGATCGGCTCTTTTGACAGTGCGGCTGGGATAACTAATAGATTTAAACGCTTCGGATGGGATAAAAGTCATTGATTTGGCTCAGAATAGCTAGTATATTTTTGATTGTTACAGATATATTATCAAATTGGACTTGTAAAAAACTACCCATATTCTCACAGGAACTCAACAGATTCGCAACTAGAGTTACATTTTCGTCAAGATGAAATTTAATCTTATTCATGCTGGCGATTTTTTAATTTTTGTTGCAAAAGCGATGGGGTTTGAGCTTTTAATTTGCGCGCAAATTCTGCATCTGCTTCGATCGCAAAGCGAATTTCATCTGGGCGATCGTGATAATAGGCTAAAGCTGCATAGATATCAGATAAAGTAATACTCGGATAGTGATACAGAATTTCGTCTGGTGACATTCCCATTTGTTCGTGCCAAACCACAATATCCTGAACTCGGATGCGATGTCCGGCGATACGGGGTTTTCCCCCACAGATTCCAGGGGTGATTTCGATGTGCTCTTGAATGACGGCGATCGACATGGTAGCGACTTAATATAGGTTGTCTCTTCTATTTTAGGACAGTTTAGACGAGTTTGACTGTAAAAGCCATTTTACTCTAGCCTTTTTCTGCATTGCAAACAAGTATTTATAGTATGCTTCACAGAAATATATTTAGGCATAAACTTTTCTTGATCCATAAGTATCTGAAGCTTCCGCATCTTCTAAAGTAAGAAACTCGTGCAATTCATTAATAGCAAGAGGATTAAGATAAATATTTAATTCAGCTTCATAAACTTCAGAAAATGACTCGATCGCCTGTTTGAGTTTGTCGATAGACTGTTCGGGAGTATTTCCTTGTCCAACCAATCCATTCTCCAAACACAATGCCACCCAATACTTGGCACTCTTTCGGATAATAACAGTGTAAAAATCTATCATATTTTACTTACTTCATCAAGTTTGATAGCGTCAGTATATTCGGAGTCCACGCCCACAATCTAACACAATATCGCCCGTCAGTCAAGGCACAAAATTACCCATCAAAACTATTCCGAAAGGTAGATTTTACATTTTGGTCGCTCAATTCCGAATCTAAATTTAAGAGATTGACAACAACAGCCCAAAATCAACTAAAATATCTTTATCAATCGCAAGGTCAACAAAACTATGACATTACCAGTTGGGTGCGCGGCTCCTCAATTCACCGCCAAAGACACAAACGGCAAAACCGTCTCCCTCTCCGACTTCACGGGTAAAACCGTCATCTTGTATTTCTACCCCAAAGACGACACCCCCGGTTGCACCAGACAAGCTCAAAGCTTCAAAGCAGCCCATGAAGAATACAAGGGCAAAGATATAGTAGTTCTTGGTGTCAGCCGCGACAACGAAGAATCGCACCAAAAGTTCACGGAGAAGTACGGTTTGCCTTTCCAGCTATTAGCAGATGTTGATGGCACGATTACCAAAGCCTACGATGTTGAGAAAGGTGATTATGCCAAGCGTGTTACCTTTGTCATCGACGGTACTGGCAAAATTATTCAGGTTTATGAAGGGGAAACGATGAAAGTTGACTCTCACGCTCAAGATATTCTGGTCACCATAGTTTAGCCGCCGTCAGTCTAACATTCCTGAACGCACTAAAGGGCTAAAAATCCGGTTTCTTCCGAGATATCTCGTTGCTACACGCAATTTTCTCGTAGAAACCGGATTTTTTTGTAATACCATTTCCACCAAAAATTGCTACAGAATAAATTTTGTGTTTGTTTATCAAACTATTGCGGATATGTGAAATACGCACTCCGACAAAGAAACCGGGTTTTTTCCCAAATTTGCGAATCACAGCAAAGTATTATCGCAAAAACCCGGTTTCTGGCAACCCGTGCGTAAGTCTAAAGAAACCGGGTTTTTTCCCAAATTTGCGAATCACAGCAAAGTATTATCGCAAAAACCCGGTTTCTGGCAACCCGTGCGTAAGTCTTAGGATCGCAAATTAAATAATTTACACTCTTGAAAGTGGGATGGGCGTCCCGCCCGTCCCGGAAGGACGGGCGGGACGCCCATTCCACAAGAACAATAAAGATTGTAAGTTATTTAATTCTCATTCCTTATAAAAATTTTTCGTCGCGACACACCCTACGACTAAAATTCCTCAATCTAAAATCCCTCAATCTAAAATCTCAAATGAGCTAAGTGAGGGGTCAAAGGTATAGGGGGTAATAACCTACTTCAATTAAATTTTTTCTCGCAAAAATTGCGCCACAAATTCTGTCAACCAGCGGTATATTCGCGTCAGGTGCGCGATCGCTAGCTGGACTGTTAGATTTCTGGTAAAAATCTCGCCAACAATAAAAAATTCATGCTTTAAAACGCATTAACTGCCCCTAGATTCAGTCCAGGAGCGATTTTGTCCGGGATCGGATCGTTGTGTTTGATAAAATGAGAAGTTATCCTTGCTGTAGCTGAATAATTAAGTAGGTAGGCGGATACATAATGACAAGCACCAAGACTATTTTGAGTTATTTAGGCCCACAAGAAGTTGAGGCTAATCGAGCCTCTGTCTTAGTTGGCAGTTTTGATAAAAATCAAGTGGCGGCAATCTCAGCAGCAGAAGGCTCAAATTCCCTGAAGGCCGGGATAAATTTATCGACAGGCATTTGGAACATTAGTTTAGAGAAAGGATTCGATAGCGCCGGTACTCGCACGGTGCAGGTGAAGGCAACTGATAAAACAGGCAAAGTTATCGGCGAACAAACAATTAACATCAAAGTTAATCCTGCTTCTAACACACCCGATCGCTCTTTCACGTTAATTACGCTCCAAGATACCCAATTAAAAGCCGGAACAGTGCCTTCTGGCAGTCTCACTTCTCAGCAAAAAGCGGAAATACCCGCAGGTAAAAGTTATCAAATTAGCAGCTACGAGTTTGAAGACGAACACCTAAATGTTGAACTAAATAATCCAATTTCTCCCGTGGGAAAATCAGGCTTTTTTTATGAAAAGCACGCAGTCATCACCAAAGGCTCAAAAATCCTGATCTTCGATCGCGCCGATCTACCTACCCCGCCCCCTGGAATGCAGTTGCTGTGGGTGAACAAAAAAACCTGGTTAAAGCGCAACCCCGCAGATTCGACTATTTTAAGCCCGACTCAGAAAGTGCGATTTGACCAGGGGGAAACTTTCAATATCTTCGGCTACGCTTGCGTGGAAAGTCATTTTCGAGTCACTCTCGATCGCCCAATTCCCAACTTCGGCAATTCGGGATTTATGTACTCGCAACACGTCCAGATTTTGCAAGACGGCAAGGGGATTGCCTGTGACAGAAATGCAGTTACCATGACTGTTGTCAAAACTACTGTGTTGAAAAAACGGCCGGTGGATGCTGTCAAGCTGCAACTGCCAGAAAAAATCACTTTACCGGCGGGAATGATTTACGGAATTTCCGGATTCTCGATCGAACAAGGTCATATTAAAGTCTCGCTGACTGAAAATTTGCCGCCCTTTGGCAATACGGGTTTTGTTTATCCAGATTTCGTGCAATTTGCCAAAGGTGGCAAATCTTTCAATCCGGCCCCAAATTTAACGTATCAAGGCCCGACAGAGGTTTTGGTCAATCAGTCGATCGCACTTTCAGGTACTTTTGACAAGCAAGAAGCAGCAAAAGTTGAGGTAATAGCCGAGGATAAATTTCCGCTAACCGTGACACTCAACCAACAAGCAGGCACTTGGCAAGTGAATTTGGCTAAAGGATTTAGCATACCGGGAGCTCGCTGGCTGAGATTGCGGGCAACTGATAGCAAAGGTAACATTACCGCCAGCCAAATAATTTATATTACCGTAAGTTCAGATCCGCTGACTGTCGGAAAAGATTTGAGCTTAAAGATAGTTTCCGACACTTGGTTTAAGGTAGCCCCGGTTGATGGTTCCCGCCTCAACAACCAGCAAAAAGTTCTTGTCAAAGCAGGTCTGACTTTGGCACTTAGCAAGTACGGATTTATTGACGGACATCTCAAGGTGGTTCTGGATTCGACAATTTCGCCGATCGGCACTTTTGGCTATTTTTACGAACCAGACGTTCAGCTTGCCAAAGGTACAAAAGTCCTGAAATTCGACCTAGCAGACGTACCCAATAGCAACGGGAATGCTCAACTGTTGGTAACTCAAACAACTCTGATTAAAGGTCAACCAAAAGAATCATCGAAACTCCCTGCAAACCAAATTGCTGAACTAACTTTAGGCAGCACCTACGCCATCACTGGTTATGCCTGCATTTTGGGGCATTTCCGAGTAACTTTCGCCGAAGCTATTCCCGGTTTTGGCAATGTGGGATTTATCTATTGGCAATCTGTTCAAATCAAGAAAAATGGCAAAGAAGTTCCCTTTGACCCGGATCCTTTGACAATGACAATGCTGCAACCAACTGTGTTTAAAAAACGCCCTGTAGATGCTGCCAAGCTGACGGCTACCGAGAGAACTACACTGCCTTTAGGTCGAGTTTACGGTGTGGAAAGCTACGGTTTGGAAACCGATCACCTGAAAGTTTCTCTGACTGAAGAGCTGCAAAATTTCGGCAATACAGGTTATGTTTTTCCAAGTTTTGTTCAGTTCAAGCGGGGAGATAAAATTTTCGATCCGGTTCCGAACAATGTGGAATTGAACGTGCCGTATTTTTCACAGCGGGACAATCCGCGTTTTGACTGGTCTACTTGCAATGTAACTGCGATCGCCATGGTGCTGTATTATTACGGCGTTCGTTCTAAGTATGGGGGACAGTTGGAGGATGAGTTGTTGCAGTGGTGTTTCGACTATGCCGGCCAGGGTTCTCAAACCGATCATAACGTGCTTTCGGCGCTGATTAAGGCTTACGGGTTTAAGACGAGTTTTAGTGCGACTCGGAAATGGGCTGATGTGCGATCGGAATTGCTGAATCGGCGGCCGATAGTTTTAGCGGGAGATTTTACGGCGGCGGGTCACATTATCACTTTAATTGGCTACAATTCTGAGGGTTATATCGTGCAAGATCCGTGGGGAGATGCACTCACGGGTTACAGAGATACTGAGGGAAGAAAGTTGATGTATCCGTATGGCTATATCAATCAAGTAGCCGGGCCTGATGGGAATGTTTGGGCGCATTTTATCTCGCGCTAAGCTTTTTAGGAACGGGCCGGAGAGCCCGTTCAATAGGTATGTAGTTGCGCTTGGGCGCTCTTAGCATTGAGGTATGTAGTTGCGCTTCAGCGCTCTTGGCATTGAGGTACGTAGTTGCGCTTCAGCGCTCTTGGCATTGAGGTATGTAGTTGCGCTTCAGCGCTCTTGGCATTGAGGTACGTAGTTGCGCTTCAGCGCTCTTGGCATTGAGGTACGTAGTTGCGCTTCAGCGCTCTTGGCATTGAGGTATGTAGTTGCGCTTCAGCGCTCTTGGCGTTGCTGAACTTGAGTATGAATTTACTTTTTTTACGATCGATAAAAACACAATAGGTATGTAATTGAGCTTTTTGGTAGAACTTAATTCATACCGTCAATCAGCCACATCGCGCTCTTTCATATACCAAGCCAAAGAGCGCTGAAGCGCAACTACATACCTTACTCGTTGAGCTTTTTGGTAGAACTT
>NZ_JAEQCT010000035.1:89846-99038 GCF_020738205.1 Microcoleus sp. PH2017_24_DOB_U_A | reverse complement strand
TACCTTGGGATGGCCGACCACTCAATAGCGCAGGAAGTGAACTCTTTCATTGTAGCTAAAGATGGCTTTAGTTAAGTTTGGGTAAGTTTTACGAAGCAGGGGAAGTGCTACGTCGAAGTAGACCGTTTTTTCCCATCCTCAAAGACTTGCTCAGTCTGTCTCAATCGAGTTGGTAATTTGCCGTTGAATGTGCGGTCATGGCAGTGTCAAAGCTGTGAAACAAAGCATGACCGGGATGTCAACGCAGCGGTCAATATTCGAGATGAAGGACTCCGTATTTTAGCGTTAGGAACTAGCGCTACTGCCAAGGTCGGGAAGGTAAGTCCAAAGTCCCGAAGGCGTAAGTCATCCGTTTCTAAGGCACTACCCGTCGAAGTTGGAAGCTCCGCCCTCAACGACCGAAGCGCTCAGGGCGCGTAGGAAGTAGGGCGGGGTAGTTCACTGTTAAGTTTTCGCAGGCTGACAACAAGTTTCTCAACTTGACAGCTATTACTTGCTAGGGACACTAAAACCCCGGTTGCTGCATAGATTTCTCCCCAGCCAAATGTCTTATTTTGAAGCTAGAAATCCCTTTTTTTGCCCAGGTGTTGCTGAATGCAGCTTGATTTACGAAAATTTTCAGACGGAATTAGCATCAGACGATCTACAATGTAAGGCTAATGAAGTGCAATTTTTCCAAGACTAGCGATCGGCAGAAATTTCAGTACCGTTCGGAATTTTAAGTTTTGTAATCAAAAATTGCACCCATTAAATCAAGCTTTGAAGTTCGATGAGTCCAAGCACCAATCTATGAAACGCTCTTTCGCAGGTAAGACAGATACAGGGCTGGTTCGTTCCGTAAATCAGGATTCGTACCACATAGACCCTGACGGGCGATTTTTCATAGTGGCCGACGGCATGGGAGGACACGCAGGAGGTCAAGAAGCCAGTCGGATTGCGACTGGGGCGATTCAATCTTATTTGCTCGAACAT
This sequence comes from Microcoleus sp. PH2017_24_DOB_U_A, assembly GCF_020738205.1. Classification (NCBI taxonomy): domain Bacteria; kingdom Bacillati; phylum Cyanobacteriota; class Cyanophyceae; order Oscillatoriales; family Microcoleaceae; genus Microcoleus; species Microcoleus sp. PH2017_24_DOB_U_A. The sequence goes on along the minus strand of NZ_JAEQCT010000035.1, from coordinate 98,066 downwards.
TGGGAAGGGCCTGAAGATTCTCCCCTGTTGTTGGAAAAGGCTTTGTTAATTGCCAATCAAGCAATTTTGACCGATCAGCTCGAACATCCCGAGCGTGCTGATATGGGGACTACGGCTGTGGTTCTGATCTTTAGGGATGAGGGGAGACCTTGGTGCGCTAATATCGGGGACTCTCGCTTGTATCGGCTGCACGGCTCTCACTTGGATCAGATTACTGAAGACCAGACTTGGGTGGCTCAGGCTGTCAAAAGAAAGGCCCTGACTCCGGATCAGGCTCGCAGTCATCCTTGGCGTCACGTTTTGTCCCAGTGTTTGGGCCGCGATGATTTGCACGAGATAGATATTCTGCCGGTGGACGTAAAGCCCGGGGATCGCTTGCTGCTGTGCAGCGACGGCTTGACTGAGGAACTTTCCGATCCTTTGATTGCTTCGCCTCTGAAGTCGATTCGCGCTTGCGAGGGCGCTGCAACTGCTTTGATTGAAGCCGCCAAGGATAAAGGGGGACGGGACAATATTACTGTGGTGATCGTGACGATCGACCTCAAATAATATCCTCGCACCCTCGCATACCTAAAAATCTCCCAATCTCCGAATCAAAAAATCTCAAATCTAAAATTTAAAATCGAATGGTTCGCGTTATTGGTTTGATGAGTGGCACGTCGGTGGATGGCATTGATGCTGCTTTAGTGGATGTGGTCGGTTCCCAAGCAGACTTAAAAGTGCAGTTGGTGGCCGGCAAGACTTTCCCTTATCCTGCTACTTTGCGATCGCAAATTCTCTCAGTTTGCAGTGGTTCCGCGTTATCTATGGTTGAGTTCGCTCAATTAGATGATGCGATCGCCCAAGAATTTGCTAATGCAGCCTTGACAATTCAAGCAGAATATGATGATGCAGAATTAATCGGCTCTCACGGTCAAACTGTCTACCACCGACCCCCAGGGAATACGGAAAAGAGCAGTTTTTCTGCTGCACCTAGCCCCGGCTCAGACATGGGTTACAGCTTGCAACTCGGGCGGGGCGCGCTCATCGCGCAATTGACAGGCATTACAACTGTGAGCAATTTTCGATCGGCAGACATTGCAGCAGGAGGTCAAGGAGCACCCTTAGTCCCAATAGTTGATGCCTGCCTGCTTGCTGAACCCAACCGCAACCTCTGCATCCAAAATCTCGGCGGAATTGGCAATTTTACTTATCTTCCTGCCAGGAGAGATAAAGAATTGGCTGACAAGTCTGCGGTTTCTCCTCTGGGCGAGGGTATCTTGGGTTGGGATACCGGGCCGGCAAATTCGCTGTTAGACTTGGCAGTGCAGCACTTCTGTGACGGAACAAAAACTTGTGACGAAGGTGGAGCTTGGGCGGCAAGTGGCACTCCCTGTCAAGCTTTAGTAGAGAATTGGCTACAGCAAGATTTTTTCATCCAAGCACCGCCCAAATCTACAGGGCGAGAGTTATTTGGTGTAGACTATTTTAACCGTTGTTTGGTCGAGGCTCAAGGTTACAACCTCAGTCCTGCTGATGTGCTGGCTACTTTGACGGAACTGACTGTTGCTTCGATCGTTCACAGTTACCAAACTTTTTTGCCGCAGATGCCCGATCGAGTTTTATTGTGCGGGGGCGGCAGCCACAATCTCTACTTAAAACGCCGATTGCAAGCACAATTGCATCCAGTGCAAGTGTTGACTACTTCTGAGGCAGGCTTGAGTGTAGATTTTAAAGAGGCGATCGCTTTCGCGGTTTTAGCCGCCTGGCGGGTTCGGGGTATTCCCGGCAATCTGCCTCAAGTTACTGGTGCTTGCGCGCCGGTTCTGTTAGGAGAAATTAACTCTTGTTGGCACAGTTGGGCATGATAGCATAGAGTCTGAGGGACAACGGCTGTGCGTTGTTGCACCAGCATTGTAGCCAGCAGGAAAAGCATAGGAACAGCACTGTGGCTCACACGTTTTTAATGGAATCTGGCCAATGGACGCTCGAAGGAAGTTGGATTGAGCGCAATGGCGTGCCAATTACGGTAAAAGGCAAAACTTTAGTGAGCTGGAACCGAACAGATTGGTTCAGTATGGTGACGAAGCTCGTGTTTCCAGGAGGCGATCGCGAAGAGATTATTTTGCAGTACCGAGGACACCTCAACAACGATGAGCGGCAGTATACTTTTGTACTCCAACACAGCGAACTCGGCCGAGTCGAGGGCGAAGGTTGGATTGCTCCCCAGTCGATCGTCCAACGTTACTGGGTACTCGGAGATGAACGCCAGCGGCGGACGGGTTTTGATACCCTCCACCGCGTTGATGAAAATCGCTACTACCAATCTAGTGGCATCATGTCTGGTCATTACTTGACGAGTACGATGGAGGCAACTCTGGAACGTCAGTCGGAATAACTCTTTTTAGCTACCTCGCGGGAAGCCCCGCGCTCTATCTGAAAGATGAGCGTCGGGATGAGAGCAGGGCTGTTGACGACGCTCCCTGAACGAATTGGGCGTTGCCCAACAGAGAAGGGAGATGGAGGAAACAGCCAGTTAACCTCCTGGATTGTTCAAAACCTTGAAATGCTCTCATAGACTTGTTTTCATGCTATATTGTTAATCGTCGTTGACCCGCCCGACTGCTCGAAAAGACAGGCTAGAGTAGCGGTCAAACGCTTGCCACAGCAAGACCAGAGATCGGGGAAGAAATACGCCTAGCTGGTTGGCAATTGCCATAAATCCACGGTGTGTTGTGCGAGTAAAACTTAAACTCCTTGGGGTGCAGGGAGTCTGCCCGGTCACTATCACGGGATAGTGAAAGAGTCAGTAGCAATGTGTTGATTGATTCAAGCATTGACTAAAACCTCGCGATCGCGGTGTAAGACTAAGACCAACACTATCTTCGGATAGTAGAGGCAACGGCGGATGAAACGGGAAGCCCGCACTGTATGCATAGCATGAGTGTGGGGTACGTCACAGTTACAAGTTGCGTGCTCTAGAACTTGAGTAGAAAATTAAAGGTTTTGCTTGTCGGAGATCGCCTTTTGATGTCCGACTTGCTCAATTCTTGCTCAAAGCCATCCGCTGCAACTTGAGAGGGCTAGCAGTGCAAATCTAACTTTACAGGAGATTAAAAGCTTTAGTGAAGTGTGAAGCTCGCGATATAGCGGTTCTCATAAAGATGAGGTGGCTCTCCTGATTTTGAGGTTATAAGCCAGCCCGATCAATTCTCAATCCATTGCCCTATAAGTCTTTCAATTCAATCTTTTGATGAAGCTATCCCTCTACCCCCCACTTTTTCACCAAAAGTCCAGGAGAGCCGATGAGGTATATCAAATTCTGCTGCGATCGCCTGGGAGAACGCACGCACGAAGACCATCTTTACCGGAGAGAAACCTCAGAAAGCTTGTAATACATATCGCTTACCAATTACCCATTACCTTTTTTCCCATTACCAATTGCCAGACATACCTGATATTTTTGAGAAAAACTATATCAAACAATTTGCATTTCTGGAAATTAGATATTATTAATTTATTCTACCCAATCTGCGAATTTATGACTTTAATTTATTGTATAAAAAATATATATATTGTCGAAAAATTTATAATTTTTGAGAGGCGGAGCGATAAATTCTTGTTGCTCTGTGCTGCGATCGTCGATCGGACTATTACGGAGACTTGATCCCAACTTTTAGTAGAATCAAAAGACAATAAAGTGCGAGTTTGTCTAGACCCGAGGATGAGTTCTCGATAGGTTGCTAAAAATTGTTTCTACCAAATGCCTCTAACCTGATAAATTCATCCGTATATCAGTGTCGAGCTCTGAGGATATTCTGCTTTATACCTTTGAGTGACGCCCCATCACCCCCAACTCCTTTCCGCCTGAGGGAAGAGAGTAAGAGACGGAGGTCGCCGACTGCGACTCTAGGCTACTCAACGCCTGGATTGGGTTCTAGACCCCAATGGTGTTTGAGAAAATGGCGGTACATGGTTTCGCGCAACATCATTTGCTCGTAAAGCTTGACCAAAAACTCCTGAGCTTGCTCGCGGCTCATGTCACTTACCTGTGTTTTGAAGGAACACAGGCTAAATTGCTGCTCCAAAGACAATTCTGCTGGTTGGCTCATGACTTTGACTCCTGTAGTAAGTAAAAGTGACTTGACAGTGAAACCTGGATTAACCAGATTTGTAAGTTGTTTCTGTAAGTTGCTTCAGCGATCGGCTCTTGGTTTCAGGATGTCCCGCAAGCCTATCTCGCTTTAGTATATTACAAAAGGTAACAATAATTTGACAAAATTACCATCTTTCCTAAGAAATAACTTAACCATAGAGATGGCAAGATGTCCGCAAAAGTTCCTTCCGCAGACTTATACCACTCTATCTACTTGTCAAGAGAAAAAAGGCTCAGTATGAACCAAAATAATTGCAGCGATTTATACCAACTCGCGCGGAAATTCTCTCTGGCTGAGGGGGAGAGCGGGTGCTGACGGGTGTAGGTTTTTTGGTAAAAGCCTTATCCCATAAGAGTTTGAGATTTTAAGAGGCAAAAGCCCAAAACTTTTGCACTGTCTAGATTTGCTGGGTTTTGCCAGGGGAAAACCTACACCTGTCAGGAGATCGGGTGAGGGGAGATGGGGAGACTGGGAGAATCTATATTTCTCTCTTCTCCCTTACCTTCTTCCTTGTATTCGTTAAATCGGCTACATCTGTTAAATCCCGCACACTGCTTCCAAACTTGGAAGCGTTCTTACTAATTTGAGGGAGGGACATTCGGCGGTGGAGTAGCAGCTCCGGGCCTGGAATTGGGGGCAATGGGTGCGGGCGAAACGGGAGGAATTCCCAGATTTCCCCCAGAGTTGCTCGGCTGCTGTCCCGGTGCTGGAAGAGGAGATTGAAACTGATTGGGATTGAACTGCTGCTGCCCCGGAGCCGGAAGAGGAGATTGAAACCGATTCGGATTGAGCTGTTGTTGCCCAGGAGCTACGGGAGACGGCAGGGGTTGAGGGTAATTGCCCGAAGGTGCCGCAGGAATCCCCGAATTGGGAAGCGACGGATTATTCGGCTGGGCAGAGGGAGCCGAACTAGGAAGAGTTGCTAGAGCTACTCGATCGCCCCCTACCTCTCGCAATTTGTCTAAAACCTCCACAACTTTGGCGTATTTAGCATTTTGAGGAGCGTACAACACCGTCAAGCCGGCAGGATTTGTGCTGTGGAAACTCTTTAAAACTCGATCGAGCTGCTGGTAATTAACAGGCAATTGGTCGATATAAGTTTGCCCGAAATCGTCAATGCTGACAATCAGCATCTCTCGCATCTGCGTTTGTCCAGTCTTCGCCTTCGGCAAATCGACATTAATCGCTTGCTGGCGAGTCAGTTGCAAAGCCGCCACCAAAAAAAACGTCAGAATGCAAAAGATCACGTCAATTAAAGGCACCAGTTCAATCCGAGCCTCTTCAGCAGGAGTATCTAAGTGAATCTTCATCAGTTGTTCTTTGTTCTAATTATTAGAAGGTGAATCTTCAGCCGGATCGGAACCTTTCAATTTCGGCTCCCTGAGACGTTCTCCCGATGATTCTTGAGAATTGAGAGAACGCCTGTTCAAACCATCGGAACCAAAGGAAGAATTGTTGTGATCTGTACCGGGCGATCGACCTTTAGCATTAGCAGTCGGCCAATATTGTCTGTAGAGCAATTCCATTTCATTTCCAGCTTTGCGAAATATTTTGGCTTGGTTGAACAAAAAAGCTTGAAATATCCGATAAAACGCCAAGGTAAAAATTGCTACTACCATCCCACTCGCAGTCGTGATCAGCGCCTCGCTAATCCCCAAAGTCACGCCAGTGGTTGCCGCCGTACCGATGTCGCCCAGACGGATGGAACTGAGGGAGTTAATCAAGCCCAAAACTGTTCCCAGCAAGCCCAGCAAAGGGGCGAGAGCGATCGTCGCTTCTAAGATTTTGTCCCCGCGGCGCATCGAAGCCAACTCTTCATCGGCGGCTGCTTCGAGGGCGAGTCGAAATAAATCTGGTTCGGGATTGTACAGGCGCAGGGGTGCAGAAAGAAATCGCCCGATCGGCTGTCGGTTGGCTTGTCTGGCAATCTCGTTAGCCGCCCCCCAATCGCTCCGCGCCGCGTCGAGAATCCGGTTAACTATCTGCTTCTCTTTGCTCAAGAGGCTTGCCCAGAACCACAAGCGCTCGATAATTGTACTTACAGATAGAATCGATAACACCAACAGGGGCCACATGGCGGGGCCGCCTTTTTGAAACAGTTCTTGAATATTCACAATATTTTTGCTCCTGCATTACCCGCTAACTTTTGCTTCTGTTCTACTTTTTTTTACAAATCTAAGGCCATTTAATTTTAGCGATTAATGTACTCAGGACTTACGCACTCGCCACTAAAGAAACCGGGTCTTGCAGTCCAAGGCCTCGGGTGGCAAAGAAGTATCTTACTCGATCGAATCCCGTTGCTGAGTAAGTCTTGGTAATATTGTCAGACTCCTCGCGGGCGATCGGCGGCGACTACTTCCTCAGAAATCCTCTAAATCTTCTTGACACATATCTTGCAGCGACTGGTGTTGCAGGCGGCGGTTCGTGCGGCGATATTTTTTAGTTTGCAGTTTCGGTTCATACTGCTGTGTACCGTCGGACTTGGTTTGCTGCTTCAAACTGGATTCGGCGCTGCTGGAGTTTTGCAGAGCTTGTTGGCGGACGATCGCCTCTTCCATAAAATTCAAATAATACTGGTAGCGCTCCCAATCTCCCCGCACCACACAGTTAGGCTCATCGCGGTGCGAACAGTCGCTAAACTGGCAGCTACCCAAAGCCAGCCTCTGACGAGCTTCTGGGAAATATTCAGCTAACTCCGACGGATCGGATTCGAGAGCCGGCTGATTAAAGCCCGGAGTATCCGCCAGCAATCCGCCGTCGGGAAGTTCAAATAGTTCGACGTGGCGAGTTGTGTGGCGCCCGCGGCCGAGTTTGCCAGAAACAGCGTTCACTCGCAGGTTCAGCGCCGGAACCAGTTGGTTGATCAAGCTGGACTTGCCGACGCCAGAAGGCCCACAAATTATCGTTATTTTGTCTTGGGTGTGGCTGTGGAGAAAGTTCGGCAAGGGATTTTGTACGGAATTTAACGGAGCTAACGGATGAGCCGAATTTGCTAGTAGGGGGTTCTCCTCAGAAGGCAACAGAGAACCATCTATTTTGTCCGATAAATTCTGGGAAGTTACTTTTTCGACATAAACTTTATTTTGAAAATTTGTGGCAACTTCCTGCACTCCTAAACCGCTGCGAACGCTAATAAACATTGGTTCGTAGCCCCAACGTGAAAGCCGATCGCGCCACTGTTCCAACTCCTCGGCTCTCACCAAATCGCATTTGTTCAGGCACAAACTCACCTCTAAACCTGTAGATTCTGCCTTGACTAAAAACCGAGTTAATGAGGCGGGGTCTAAATCGGGTTCGGCGAGGGCAAAAACGAGGAGAATGCGATCGGCATTAGCGACAGGCGGGCGGTTGAGTTCTGTGCGGCGGGGGAAGACTTCTGAAATTGCACCCCGGCGGTCAGTCCAGTCCGGTTCGTCTACCACCACGCGATCGCCCACCATCACCTGTTGACCAATTTTTTTGAGTCGAGTGCGGCGAGTGCACAGGAGAGTGGGAGCATCCGCCAGGGCTATATTCTCGTGAATCCCGGCTGCTGGATCTAGCCTGACTCGGTAGAAGTTAGCCTGAACAGCCACGACTGTACCGACGAGAGAGGACAAATTCAGGCTCATCCGGCTTCCTGGAGTTCTGGGCGCTGCACTTTCATGGCAAAAAAGCCAGACTCCGACTCATCCGCCATAAATTGCGTTTCGAGAATTTGATAGCCTTCCATTTTCAGACTATCAGGCACTTGTTCGATCGGCTCCCCAGCATCCAGCCACACTTCCAAAACAGCACCAGGTGGCATTTGTTCCAAGCGCAATTTAGTGCGGACAAAATTCAGAGGACACGGAGTCCCCCGCAGATCGATTTTGGCATCTGGGGATTTGGGATTTTCAATTGTGGATGTTGAATTCATAATGCGTTTTAGATTCTCAAATTTCCCATCTCAATTCTTGAAAGCCTTATTTTATCGTGAACAAATTGACGAATAATTATTCTACCGCCGATTTTTGACACCAATTGGTGTCATTTTTTTGAGGACTATTCCCACAAATTGCCCAACAATTATTCTACGACCGATTTTTGACACCAATTGGTGTCA